>JAGODZ010000198.1 GCA_017997975.1 Rhodoferax sp. | reverse complement strand
GCTTGCAGGACTTGGTGCGAAAGATCGATGACGGTCAATCCACCTATTCCAACGAGATTTCAGAAACAGAGATTGCCCCACAAAGACCAGAAGCTTGATTTAGCCCGTCACGGACTCTCTCTCTCTGCAGCTTGCAGGCCAATAACGGGTCGCCGGCTCAGACGTTCGACGTGGGCTGAACGTTGATCTGCAAGCCCATCGCATGCACCACCTTCATGATGGTGTCAAAGCGCGGATGAGACGTGGGGCGCAGCGCCTTGTAAAGTGCTTCGCGGGTCAGGCCGCTGGCGCGGGCCACTTCAGTCATTCCCCGTGCGCGGGCAATTGTGCCCAAGGCATGGGCAAACTCGGCGGGATCATTTTCCTCAAGAACAATGGTCAGATACTCCGCAATCGCTTGGTCGCTATCGAGGTGTTCGGCCATGTCAAATTCTGGCAAATCGGCTATATTGGTTTTTGGAGTCATGGTCAGTCCTTCAAATAGTTTTGGCTAAGGCCATAGCACGGGCAATGTCAGCCTGTTGAGTGGACTTGTCGCCACCACCCACCATGATGATCAGCACGTCATCACGCTGCACGTAGTACATGCGCCAGCCAGGGCCGAAGAATTCGCGCATTTCAAACACGCTTTCACCCACCAGAGCCACATCACCCAAAAGCCCACGTTGAACTTTCTCCAATCGACGGGCCAGTCGGCGGTGCGTCATCCCGTCGCGAAGTCCCAACAGCCAGTTAGAAAATTCGGGGAGTTGTTTGACGATGTACATGGCGCAATGGTAATCACTTGTTCACAGAGGGGCAAGCTAGGCTTTTACCAAATGAGACCCCAAAACGCCAGTGAAAAGTCGCTTTGATTCCCCTCTAAGTACGCAATACCAATTGCGAAAAACATGGCGGATTCAAGTCTGAAGCAGTAACGCATTGGCTTATTTTTTTGTTTCTTGAATGAACTGATCTGACGTCTCGGCATGCGAGGCCTACACTGTGATGACCAACCTGCGGTTGGAATAGGCGACTTACCTACACCCAAGTTAAAGGAAGTTGTATGGATTTTTCGGCGTTTTTAGAGTCACAGCAAGCCCAATGGCCACTGGGCAAGATACAAGCGCTGAACCAAACTCACCAGATCGCACTGGGTAGCCCTCTCTCGCACCCGTTGCAGAGCAGCGAGTTGCTGCATACCACCAGCTTCATTCAGTTGACGATTGGCAAGCCCAAGGCGTATTCGCTGTCACTCGCTGAGGTGCGCGACTACATGAATAAAATTGTCTCTACGGCCCCAGACGACGTCGTTTTCGGTTTGAATGTCGAGTCGTCAGAGACGCTGGAGGACGCCATCTCTGTGCGCATTTTGGTGGCGCAAGCTGATTGATGGACGGCATTCGTCAATGGTGTGAGCACTTTGACTGCCACCGTTGCCTCCACCAGGCTACTTGAATAAGCCATGCCTCTACGCCCATCCCCCATGCATTACAGCTGCAGCGCTTGCGGCTGGCGCAAGACCGTGGCGCCGCTCAGCGATGCGTTGGGGGGTGGACGATTTTTACAGTGACTGCCCCCAATGCGGTCATACCCCGCTTGCTATACGGTCTGCGGGCGCGGCGACTGCGCTGGGGAGTCTGGCGAAAGTGGTGCAATCTATCGAGCGGCGGCTGAAATCGTTGCGATAGCGCCATTGGCCATCAAAATGGCAAATATCCGGCTGCCCTCGCCAACACACCAGCATCTTGAGACTCAAAGACCTGTCAGTCCTTGGGTTGCCCCCCCTGCGAATGATGAGCGCGCCGTTTTGCAGTGGCTGCACACTCAAGGGTGCCGTTCATTGCGCCCGCTGAGGCCTTAGGGCGGGGATCGTTAATGCCCCCGGCTATGATTCCTGACCACAAACACAAGGGGTAACACATGGTCACGATCGGATTGTTGGTGCTGCTGGCTGTTGTCGTGATTTGGAGTGTGGCCATTTACAACCGGCTGGTGGCTTTGCGCAACCGCATTGCGAACGCGTTTGCGCAGATTGATGTGCAGCTCAAGCGCCGCTACGACCTGGTGCCTAACTTGGTGGAGGTGGCGCGGGCTTACCTGAAACACGAGTCCGCCACGCTGGAGGCGGTGATTCAGGCGCGCGGCCAAGCGCAATCAGCGGCGGGTGCCGCGCGTTCGCAGCCGGGCAATGCCGCCAGCATGGGCGCGTTGGCGGTGGCCGAAGGCGTGCTGGGCAGCAGCCTGGGGCGTTTGATGATGGTGGCGGAAGCCTACCCTGACCTGAAGGCCGACAGCACCATGAAGTCGCTCTCTGAAGAACTCACCAGCACCGAGAATCGCCTCGGCTTTGCACGCCAAGCCTTCAACGACCAAGTGCTGGATTTCAACAACGCGGTGCAGGTTTTTCCTGACCTGATCGTGGCCCGCCTGGCAGGCTTTGCGCCTGCGGCTGTGTTGGAAGCCACGCGCAGTGACGCAGAGCGTGCGGCACCCAAAGTGAGTTTCTGACCCAGCTTGCCCCCCACTTAGCCACGCTCCATGCGCTTCTTCGACCACCAAGACGCCGCCCGCAGTGAGACGCGGCGTCTGCTGCTGGCGTTTTCGCTGGCCGTGTTGCTGTTGGTGCTGGCCGTGCACGGTTCACTGGTGGTGGCATGGTGGTTGATGGCAGGGTTTTTGCAGTGGGCTTTGCACTGGACGCCGGGTTTCCCGGTCGGCTTTGTGGCCGTGAATGTGGGGGTGACGCTGTTGCTGGTGCTGGGGGGTTGGTGGGTAGAGACCTCGCAGCTGCGCGCCGGTGGCATCCAGCTGGCCAAGCGCATTGGGGCCCGCGAGGCGCGGCCCTCGGTGTCGTTTGCTGAGCAGCGGTTTTGTAACGTGCTGGATGAACTGTGCATCGCGGGCACCATGGCCCGCCCGGCCCCCATGGTGGTGACCCGCACCGATGCCATCAACGCTTTTGCAGCGGGTTGGGACGAGTCGGACGCGGTGATTGCCGTCACCCAAGGCGCATTGGAGCTGTTGAACCGCGAAGAATTACAAGGCATGGTGGCCCACGAACTGAGCCATCTGCGCGAGGGCGACACCCGCTTGAAAATGCAACTGGCCGGCATGGTCTATGGACTGGAGCTGGTTTATAACTTTGGTGAAACCGTGCGAGAGCGCGGTGGCTTGGGCGTGTTGTTTGGCTCGGCTATCAAGGTGGCCGGCTTTGCGGGCTGGGCGGCGGGGCGCATGCTGAAAGCTGCGGTGTCCCGCCAGCGCGAGTATTTGGCCGACGCCCGTGCCGTGCAGTGGACGCGCAGCCGCGATGGCCTGGGCGGTGTGCTGCGCAAGGTGATGACCCAGCGCCGGGATGCAGCCTCGGCCCCGCGCCGGTTGATGGGCATGGATCACCCGTCAGTGCAGCACATGTTGTTGGTGGATGTGCCCCATGAACGGGCATTTGCGCACTGGATGGACAGCCACCCGACGCTTGAGGAACGGGTCAAACGACTGTATGGTCGGGGCATGGGCCCCTTGCCCGTGGCACCTGACGAAGCCGCCAATCAGCCCGATTCGGCCTCTCAGGGGCGACCGCTGCGGCAGGCTACTGACGGCCCGTTCACCTTGGTGTGACCCGGCAGGGGCGGATAAACGCTGCTCCACTCAAACCAGCCGCCGTCAAACACGGCAATCTGCTCCCAACCCATCAGCCAAGCGTAGAAAAAAGCCAGGGAGGCGCGCCAGCCGGTGCCGCAGTAAAACACCGTGTTTTGGTCGCGCTCAATGCCCTGTTCGCGCCACATGGCGGTGATCTCGTGTGCTGGTTTCATCGTGCCATCGTCGCGCTGAAAGTCGCTCATGCTGTCGATATCGCCGTCCACGCCAGCGTGGCCCCAGCGGGCACCGGGAATGTCGCCGGGGCTGGCAATGTAGGCGTAGCCCGAGGTTTGGCCGCTGAATTCGGCCCACGTGCGAATACTGACCAGCGTGGTGGTGTCGTCGTGCGACAAAGCTTTGGCTTGCTCCAAACTAATGAGCCAGTGGGGGTGGGCCGGGAACGGGCCGCCAAAATGCGTTGCCGGTGGGTAACGGTGCGGCTCACCGCTGACCACGGACTGGCCCGCGCTCACCCAAGCGTTCAAGCCACCGTCCAACAGGCGCACGTCTTGCACCCCGGCCACCATCATCAAGTGCGCAGCGCGCGCCGCAGCCGCAGCAGGGCGGCCGTACAGCACCACCGTGCTGTCATGGGCGATGCCGCAGGCCAACAGGTACTGCAACAGCAGGGTGTCGTCCACCTGGTTCCAAAAGGGAATCGTCTCCAAACACTCGGTGTCCAAATAGCCTGCACCCGCAATGTGGCTGGTTTGAAACGTCAAGGGCGCCCCGCAGCCCACTTCAAACAAACGCCAATGCGACCCAGGCGGCGCAGGCACAACGTGCCCCTGTTGCAATTGGACCAGCCAAGCGGGCGTGACCAAGCAGTGGCCACGGGGCAGGTCGGCACGAAAGAAAGCGGCGGAAATCAAAAGCGGGGCAGGGCGGTGAGGGGTCAGCGGAAGGTGAGCATTTTAAAGGGCGGTCTGAGGCGTCTTCTAGAACTTAAGTGCCTTTTAGACCTCTAGCCCAATCCCTACCTGCGCAAGACGCTATTTATTTGGGAGCAATGAGCGACTGAACTGATCCCATTAATGAGCTGTCTGAGGGTCAGCGCGGTGGCGGCACGAGTTCGCCCCGCAGGCGTCGCCACAACCACGCGAGGCCCTGTTTGAGGTCCATTTGTGCGCCTTGCTGCACCGGCTTGTCCAGTGCCTGCAAGGCCTGTAATTCATTAGGGCGCTCCGCCACGACGAAACTAAAGGCGTAGTTGGGCTCTTGCCCCATGCGCAAATCGCTGATGAGGAGCTGCGTGCCCACTTGGCTTAGTTTGTAGAAGCCGTGGCTGAAGGCGGCGATGCGTTGCACGCTCTCTAACCCCTGAAGTTCACCGGCCAGCGCCTGGCCCCGGTCAAAACGCTCAAACTGCACCGTGGGCTTGGCGTCCAGCAACGAGTAAAAGCCTTCGTGGTAGTGCGCGCCAGACAGGGCCACCACGCGCCACAACACCGTGTTGAGCGGCGCAGGGGTCACCAACACCTGCTCGGCTGCAATGCCTTGTTGCGCCAGAGACGCGTGCGCCACGCGCTCAACATGCTGCTGCGCCACCGCACTCCAAGCCAAATAACAGGTGCTGAGCACCAGCCCGACCGTGTTGGCGCGCAGGCCCCAGCCCCGCCCGCGTGTCGCCAAGGCCCAACCCGCGCCCACCAGCAGTGGCACGGTGTACAGCGGGTCAATGATGAACATACTGCCCACGCCGTAGGGGTAGTCGGTGAAGGGCAGCGCGAGTTGGGTGCCGTACACCGTCATGGTGTCGAGCAGCGGGTGGGTCACCAGCACCAGCCACAGGGCCAGCCACCAGCGCCGCCATATTGCCCATTCGCCATGCAGGCGCGCCACGAGCGCGGCCAGGGGCAGCGAAAACAGGGTGAGCCAGAACAGCGAATGGGTTTCAGCGCGGTGCAGCACCATGTTGCGCACCGGGTCGCCGTGGTCGATGAAGACGTCCAGGTCCGGCAAGGTGCCCGCCACCGCGCCCCACAGCGCGGCTTTCCAAAGGGCAGTGCGCCGACCCAGGGTCGCCATACCGACGGCTGCGCCCAGGGCAATTTGTGAGAGTGAATCCATGGTGGAATTTTCCGTGCAAGGCAGTAACCTGAGCCCGTTTCAGGTCAAAACGCGGGGTGGGGTCGGACCCGTTGGCATGGCCCGGGTACGCGTTTCTATTTCAGTCTCCGCTGACGCAACGGCCGCAGGAGTTGCGTCGTTTCTGCGGCTAACCCGACTACAGGGGCGGTGCGGCTAGCGGTTCGGTGGCGCGGACGTCGTATCCGCCTCCCCTTCGGTCTCAAGTTGCGCCGTCCGAGCGGTGGCAAAGATGTCCCACACGGCAATGAACATGGCGGCAATCACCGGGCCGATCACAAACCCATTCAATCCAAACAAGGCCATGCCACCCAGGGTGGAGATCAGCACCACGTAGTCGGGCATCAGGGTGTCTTTGCCCACCAGCATGGGGCGCAGCAGGTTGTCCACCAGTCCAATCACCAGCACACCAAACGCGATCAGCACCACCCCTTTCACGATGGAACCCGTCGCCAAAAAATAAAGAGCGACCGGTACCCAGACCAGCGCGGCCCCCACGGCGGGCAACAGCGACAAAAATGCCATCAGCGTACCCCACAGCACCGGGGCATGGATGCCCAGAAACCACAAAATCAATCCGCCCAGTGCCCCCTGCAGCGCCGCGATGACGATGTTGCCGCGCACGGTGGCGCGCACCACGGTGGCGAATTTGGCGGAAAGTTCGTGCTTGATTTCAGTGTTCAGCGGAATCGCGTTTTGAATCGTTTTGGCCAAGCCCGAGCCATCACGAACCA
>JAGODZ010000197.1 GCA_017997975.1 Rhodoferax sp. | reverse complement strand
CGCGCAGCGATGCCGCCAGCTAGGCAGCGTTATATACACAGCTTTTTTAGCTGCTACAGGCAGGCGGCATACGCTGTGGGCTTTGCAGCGACACGATCAAAACCCACCACACCGATCACATATTGTTGCGAACGCACCCGGAACCGATGACCCATCCCCTCTCAACAGTGAACAAATTCTTTGGCCTGGCCACGCTGACGTGGGCCATGACCGGCGCACTCACAAGCGCGTGTGCAGCGGCTCAAGACCACCCTTTGCTGACGGGAATGCCCGGGTACATCGTCGAAAGCCGCAACCACATTGCCTTCGGCTCATTGCCCGGAGCAGGCCTGATGTACTGCGCGCCGTCCAGAAAATGCAATGCTTCAGACACCGGGTTCAATGCGGAGGGAAAGCTGATTGCGGAAGGTGAAATCACCGCGCTCCGGTACGAAACCAAAGGCGATGGGCAAACGCTGGCGGTAGCCCGCAACTATGAATCTGCCATTCAGTCCATTGGCGGACGCACGGTTACTTGGAACGAAGGACATGAGGGCACGCACATCTTTTTGGTAGAAAAAGATGGACGCCGCATTTGGGTGGTGCTTGAGAACTATTTTAAGTCCAATTACAAGCTCACCTATATTGAAGAAAAGAAAATGCAGCAAGTGGTGACTGCCAACCAAATGGCAGACTCTATTCGCCAACAAGGCTTTGCCACGCTGTATATCAATTTCCCCAACAACAGCGCGGCCATTGCGCCAGACGCTAAGCCTGCCATCAACGAAATCGTCGCCTTGTTGGCAAAAGACAAATCTTTACGCATTTCCATCGAAGGGCATACCGACAACGTGGGAAATGCGCCCGCCAATAAAAAGCTATCGCACGACCGGGCCGCAGCAGTTGTCAAAGCTTTGATTGACGCCAAAGTAGACGGCCAGCGCCTACAAGCCAAAGGCTGGGGCAGCGAAGCGCCTATTGCAGACAACCGCAGCGAAGACGGCCGGGCCAAAAACCGCCGGGTTGAACTCGTCAAGCTGAAATAACGCAGCCCTACGCCGCACCACTGCCATGCCACACCACACCCATCCATTCAACCGCCGCCCAGCCCCACCCACCCAGCGCGCCCCACAAAATGGGCAGGTGCTGATTTGGTTTTTGGCATTTGCAGCCACATTGGCCGTGGTTTTTGCGGGCGTTTACAGCGTGGGGCAAGTCACCTCTGAAAAGCAAAAGGTGACCAATGCGACGGATGCAGCCGCTTATTCTGGTGCCATGGTTGAAGCGCGCGCGCTCAACTTGACTGCCTATACCAACCGCTCCGTCATCGCCAATGAAGTTTTGATTGCACAGCTGGTGAGTCTGGATTCTTGGACTTCGTATTTTGAAAAGGCCACCGACAATTATTACAAAGAGGCGAATGCACTCAGCAATATCCCCTACGTAGGCATTGTATTCAAAGCACTGGCTATTACATTCCAAACCATTAATAAAATCGTAAGCCCTCTAGCAAAAACAGTGGATCAGACAGTGCCGGTGGTAATTACCGCATGGGAGGCCCTCTATGCCGGCTGGTACAACCTGACCATTGCACCGGCTTTTATTCCCCCAGTCATGGCACTGGCGGCTAACAACACCGCCAACGGAGTGTTGGCGCAAAACGTGGCCACCCAGGGGGGGCGCACAGACACGGCACCGCGCATGTTGCATGGCAACGCGATGATGGTGCGCAATCAATTGGAGTGGAGTCAACTTGTCAAGCACTACAAGGCCAGTGGCACCCATGGCACTTCCAGTGATGACCGCAAATACGCGGCAGAGATCCTGCTGGCATCCCGCGATACGTTTTCCACCAATCGCACAGGCTCAGATACTTTTTTTCTGAACACTCTTTTTGGGAATAGTGAATTTTGCATTCCATTCGTCATCAAAATGGGTTCGGAGAAGCAAGGTCCCACCGATCTGAAAAATTTTGATCGCTGGGAAGCACAGGACACAGTGGAATGGAAACTTAAAGTCGGTCCCACCGGCTGCAGCTGGGGGAAAGGCACAGCCGCAGTTCCACAAGGTTGGGGTCGCGCAACTGCAGATCGCAACGGCAACACCGCAGGCACTCGCCGTGATACCTCCGGTGGAGCAGGCAGCTTGGCCTACAGCGCAAACCACGCCAATAGCGGCTGGACGGGCGTGAAAGAACTGTACGACGTGGACCGCGGCAACAATGGGCGGCCAAGACGGGAAGAGCTGCGCTTGACAGTCGTTGCCGGCAAAGAGGCTAATGCGGTGCGCACCAACGAGGCTTTGGGTTTTGAAAACCGCCCTATGACAGGCCCTACCGGCTCACCCGACTTAAAGGCGGGCTTTGCCAAAGGGCAAATTGCCACCATTTCAGAAGCCCGGGTGTTTTTTGAGCGCCCGCAGCGCAATGCCCGTGACATCACCGGCGGCAGCCTGTTCCGCGCAGACAACTTCAAAGAGTACGCCAGCATGTACAACCCGTATTGGCAAGTGCGGCTGGTCGCTCCGTCTTCCACCACCAAGGCGCTGGTTTATGGGCTCGATGGCATCAACCCCGCCATCTCGGTTTTTGCGCAATGACGACAGCAGCCCCGGCCCCAAGCACATCGATGACCCACACCTTGCCCAAATACCGCCCCACCCGGCGTGCAGCCCGCCTGTGCACCCACGCAGTGACCGCCGCCGTGGCACTGTGCTTGGCCGCGTGCTCGCCCAAGGCCGACACAGCGCCAGCCGGTGCGCAGAGCGGTGGCGCTGGCACCGGTAGCGGCGACGGCATCATCATCGTTCGGGAAAAGCGGCACGACTACCCCGAGAAATTTGTGGCTGGCGTTAAAGAACTGCAATCGCGCTGCTTTGAGGCCAAAGCCGTCGTAGCACAAGCGCAAGGCTGGGCATACGACCCGGCCACAGAGCAACTGAGCGATGCGGACATTGCCCAGCTGGACACTGAACGCATTGCCGAATACTTTGAAGGCAAACGGTACGCCAAGCTCATCACAGGCACTCGCATGGATGTCTCCAAGCTGGAACCCACCCGCGAGGGCAGCTGCAAGCCCCTGCCGGTGCTGTTCAAGTCGGTGGAAGTGCACGACGGCAAATGCAATGTCTCGCGTGCGCACTACGACGTGTCTGGCAAAACAGGCCAACGCGAGTTGCAAAAAGACGCCTGCACGCCCCCCAGCAAGCCACCCGCACAAGACGGCGAGCCCATGGCCGTGCCCGGCACCACCGCTCAGTGCAAATGGGCTCCTAAGCTGATGGTGGGCGGTGTGGCGCTGCCTACCACGCCCGAGTGCACGTTGACTCCTTCGCCCATTCACCAAGGCACAGGGCGTCCGCTGGTGGCCATCCGCAAAGCGCCAGATCACCTGCGGGCATCCGCCGCGCCCCTGCCGGGCATGCAAGCCATGGACATGCAAAGCCTGGTCACCACCGAACACGCGGTGCAAATCAGCGTGGGCACCAGCATCCCTGCCAGCACGTTTGAGCTGCCAGCCGACGCAGCCTCGTTTCCTTTGGCCCAGTAGCCACACCCCGCCATGAACGCCCTCGTTATGTACCAGCACGCCAGCCGCCGCAGTAGCCCGCGCCACGACGCCGAAGGCCAAGCCACCACGGAATTTTTGGTGGCTCTTTTGGTGATGGTTCCTCTGTTTTTTGGCACCTACTACTTTGCGCGCTATTCCGACGTGAAGCACTCGGCCATTCAGGCCAGCCGCTATGTAGCTTTTGAGCGCACCTGGGACCCCAACTCCCGCAACAAGTCGGCCTCCCAATTGGCGGAAGAAGCCCGTGCCCGTTTTTTCATGCCCATTTCGCAAAACAACGGCGTCATCTCGTACCGCCAAACCAGCGTGGGCGGCAATGCCGACACGGGCCGCATTCCGCTGTGGAGCGACGTCGAATACAAGCCGCTGCTGCAAAAGTTTTCGGATGTGAGCGTGGCGGAGGTCAATGCCGGGGCGCTCGCCTCCGGAGCACAAATTGGCGCGCTGCAAACCAAAGTGGCCTCGGTGTTCAGACTGCCCGCAGGCGGAGTGACCCGTGCAGAAGTTACCGTTCCGCTCAACAACATTGCACGCTTTGACGTGCTAAGCAACATCAACATCGCCATGCCCGGCGCCACTGCAATTGGCGTAGGCACGTGGAACGCCAGCGGCGCCAAAGGCGGGCCCGACAGCGTTTGCAACCGCGTCAAACCCACGGTGTTGGGAAGTTACATTGAACCAGTGACCGACGTTTTGGGGACATTGATGGTTCCCTTTGAAGCACACCCGCCAGAAATCGGCATTGTTCAGCCCGATTTCGTGCCGCCAGGCAGCGTGCGCAATGGCAACTCCAACGTTCCGGTATCGGCACAGAACGGCAACAAATGCTGAACCTTCAACCTGCACATACCATGCAAAAGGTGCGGCGCGCACTGTGGCCGCGGCGCAGCTTGGGGCTGCTGGCACTGGCCTTAGTGGGCCAGCAAGCTGTAGCACAATCGTCGTTCACCTACGGTTCCACCCCCTGGCCAGAAATCCCAGCCCCGCCGAAAGCCAAGGTGGAGTGGGTGTCTGACGACATGCGTGTGAACGGCATTCCTATGCGGGTGCAGCGCTTTGACAGCGCAGTGTCCAAAGAAGAAATCGTGGCGTATTACGTCGCCCACTGGAAGACATCGCAGGTGCCAGCCAAGCCTGGACAAACTGTGGCTGCTGTCACGCCCCACGGACCAGACACGCTGGTGGCCCGCACCACCGGGCCGTTTTATAGCCTGGTGAAAGTGCGCAGCGCAGGCTCGGGCAGCGAGGGCACTATTTCGACCTCTCAGGTCTTGGGCGTGGAACCCAGCCTGAACACCAGCGGCGTTCCTGCGCCCAGCAGCGCCAAAGCCGTCAACGTGGTGGAGGCCATCGACAACGGTAAGCGCAACAAGCAAGTGCTTTTTGTGAGCGACGACTCCATCGACAGCGTGGCCAACTATTACGCCCACTCACTCAAGAACGCGGGCTGGACTTTGGTGCAAGAGCAAAAAGCCCCGGCCACAGCCAAATCCTCACCCGCCATCGTTCGCATGTTCAGCCGCAAAGACCAGCAGCTGGACATTGCAGTGGGGGTGGATACCGAACGCCGCGTCACGCTTATCAATGCCAATTTGGTCAGTTTCTAAGGCATCCCCCGCTATGCAATCACCCCCCACCACCCGGCGCGCACGCGCTCAGGGCTTCGCCATGATGGAGTACTGCATTGTGTGTGCACTGCTCGTCATGGTTCTGTTCTACAACCCCAACACCCCCCAAATGCTGGTGAACGCGGTCAAAAGTTTTTACCGGTCTCTGACGTTTTTTATCTCCCTCCCTTGAGGCATTCCCGTGGCGCTCTCCATCAATAAAAACTGGTTACTTCTTGCCGGGGCAATCGCCCTGGGCGGGGTGGCATTTTTCCTTAGCAACAAAGCCATTCAGTCGCGGATAGCGCAGCTGGAGGAGGAAGCCACTCGCGGCAAAACCATGCAGCGCGTGGTCGTCGCTAACAAGTTGCTGCGCGCAGGGGAAATGGTCGACAGCACTGTGGTTTCGGTGCGCGAGATGCCCGCAGATTTTGTGAACAAAGCCACCGTATTGCCAGAGACTTACGACACAGTGGATGGCCAAGTGCTGCAAGTGGACGTGCAGCGCGGCGAGCCCCTGCTCACCAACTACACGGTGAACCGTGGTGGTGCGGTGTTTGCTGCAGCAGTCAAAGAAGGCCGCCGTGCACTGACCATTGAGGTGGACGAGATCAGCTCCATCTCTGGCATGCTGCGCCCAGGCGATCGCATTGACCTGATGCTGACCGCCAAGCCCAGCCAAGGCGGTATGCCCACCGCCAACGCCAAGGACATGACTTTTCCCATGCTCTCGAACGTAGAAGTGCTGGCGACCGGCCAAGCCCAAAAGGCCCGCCCAGCCGCTGGCGAAGGCGCAGCACAAGGCTATTCTCACATCACATTGGACGTGACCCCAGAAGAAGGTACACGCATCATTGCGGCCAAAACAGCGGGTCGCCTGACTGCGGTGTTGCGCAACCCTGCAGACAAAACGGCGAACAACAGCCGCGCCCTGTCCATTGACGATGTGGTGGCTGGCCTGTCGGACACCGACGGTACAGGCGCCAACAAAGGCGACCAACGCCAATTGGTCGAATTCATCATCGGCGGAACCTCTGGTGCAAGCAACAAGGTCACCACTGCGCCGGTGCTCGAAGCGGCACCCAAAAATTCCAGCAAGAGCGCAACAGCGAAAGGCACAGCAGCCGACGCGGCCCAAGGGGCCGGTGCCCCAGCAAACCCCAATAGCGCTGGAGCGAAGGCGGCCGCTGACGCGCTTGCGGCCGCCGCTATGGCTCAGAACATCGCCGCAGCCAAAAATGGCTCGCCCGCCACCTCGGGCTCCAGCGCAGGCGCGGGCCGGAACTAAGCCAACGCTCAGCCCCTTGC
>JAGODZ010000196.1 GCA_017997975.1 Rhodoferax sp. | reverse complement strand
GGCCAACCGCTGTCCAGCGTGGTGACCACTATCTGGCCGGGTTCGCCCGGCGGAAGGGGTGCCCCGGTGTGCGGGTCGCAGATCTGGACGAGCCGGTCAGGCTGGACCGTGTAGCCCAGTTGTCCGAGTTCTTCGTAAGCAATCAGCCCGAAGTCGCCGGTGGCATAAGCCGAGAACGTGCGGATTGCGTATTTCTGCTCCAATGCGCGGCGCTTGCCCATCCAGTCACCCAGTTCGCCGCCTAGCATTGCGGAGCGGACCTTCCATTGAGAAGGCAGGTCGTAGCCCATGCGCTCAAGCGTTTCGACCAAGGTCACGAAGAAGGAGGTGGAGGAGCAAATGCAGGTGATGCCCAGTTCCATGATGAGCTGCGCTTGTTGCTCGGCGCCGCCGGGCCCGCAGGGAATGAGCGTCGCCCCGGTGGCAGCAATGCCCGCATCTAGCAATAGGCCGGCTGGAACAAGATGGTAGGACCAGGTGTTGAGTACACGGTCACCGGGGCCGATTCCCGCCTGCCTGAACACATGCGAGAAGCCCTTGCCAGTGTCTTCGTCGAAAGAATGGGGTTCATAGACGGGGCCTGGGGAGACATAAATGCGGCGGATAGATGTGTCGTCGGCAGCGAGAAACCCACCGAATGGCGGTGACTGGCGCTGCTTATCAAGCAGTGAATCCTTACTTGTGACGGCGAGCCGTGCAAGGTCGGCAGGGCCTTGGAGATCCTGCGGCGTCATCATTGCAAGCTGATAGACCGCGCGGATGGCCGGGGCGCGGTCGTAGGCGAATTGCTGCGAAGCACGCAGTAGTCTGAATCGATCGGTGGTGGGTAACGTATGCATGGCGTTGCCGTCCTAGTGGCCCGTGAAGCGCGGGGTGCGTTTTTCGTTGAATGCGGCCAGGCCTTCGTGGAGATCGGCGCTGTGGGAATGCACTTCAGAGGCCAGAAGCTCCAATCGCAGGGCGGTGTCTAGAGGCTGTTGCAAACCATCGTCGACCAGCGTTTTCATGCGGCGCAGGCCAAGGGGGCTCTTCGTGGCAATTTTGTCGGCCACGGCTTGTGCAACGCTTTCGAGCTGGTCGTCGTCCACCACTTGGTTGACGAGGCCCGCTTCCACAAGATCTGCCGCGTCCACGAAGTCACCCGTGAAGAGAAGGTACTTGGCGCGTGTGGGGCCAATGACCCGCGGCAGGCGCACCGACCCCCCCCCTCCGGGGATCAGGCCGTAGTTGGCATGTGCGTCGCCAATTTTGGCGCTCCTTGCCGCCAGCACTAGATCACAGCACAGCACCAGTTCGAGCCCGCCCGCCAGAGTTATGCCGTTCAGGGCGGCGATCACGGGTTTTGGAAAGCGGTCAATCCGGTTCATGGTGGACAGTACGCTGTCCAGAAAGCCACTGGTGCCACTTTCGCCCGCTTGCGTCTTGACGTACTTGAGGTCGGCGCCCGCGCAGAAGGCCCGTCCAGTGCCCGTCAATACGACGGATATCACGTCTCCGCGGCTCTGTGCTTCGTTGAGTGCGTGGTCTATTCCCCGAAGCACCGCCGGGGTCAGCGAGTTCATTGCATCAGGTCGGTTCAGGCGAATCCACATGGTGCCTTTTCGTACGTCTGTAATCACAACCGGTGTCGACATCAGGGGTTCCTTGCTGGCTTGCGTGTTCATGGATCGATTCTGCTTTTGCCTCTGTTTTGAGGGACATGGGGTTTTCCATTACCCATAAGTTAAAAATTCTACCCTAAAGTAAAACAATTAAACAAATGGAGTTCTTCATGCGAAGTAAGAGCAGCCCGCTCATGTTCCCGCTATCGGGTATCAAGATCGTCGAGTTCGAGGGGATCGGCCCAGGGCCCTTAGCTGGGTTCATGTTGATGCAGATGGGCGCTGACGTTACTGTGGTCGGGCGGCCAGGTGCGAGCGCATTGCCTGATGAGCTCACTCCGAAGGACGGGGCGCTCTTGTCGCGCGGCAAACGACGCGTCACATTGAATCTCAAGAACGACGAGGACAAGGCGCGGGCGCTGGACATGGTCGCGCAAAGCGACGGGTTGATTGAGGGCAACCGCCCGGGTGTGATGGAGCGCCTGGGTTTGGGTCCCGATGTATGTGGTGAATACAACCCGCGGCTTGTGTATGGGCGCATGACGGGCTGGGGGCAGGATGGGCCGCTGGCTCAGGCCGCCGGGCACGACATGAACTATGTCGCTCTCACTGGGCTCATGTCGATCACCGAGCAACCGGGACACCCTCCCATGCTTCCACCCACAGTGGTTGGGGATGCTGCCGGCGCCCTCGGGTTTGCATTTGGCATGGTGTCGGCGTTGCTAGGCGCGCGGGATAAGGGCCAGGGCTGCGTGGTTGACGGCGCCATCATTGATGTGTTGGCAATGCTGTCGCCGCTCGTGCAACTGATTCGTCAAGGTGGCGGATTGGAAGGCAGCGAACCCAGTGTCTTCCATGACTCACCCTTCTACGACCGCTATCTGTGCAGCGATGGGCGATACATCACGGTCGGTGCAATCGAGCCACAGTTCTATGCATTGCTGTTGACGCAATTGCAGCTGACGGATGTCGACCCCGCACGGCAAATGGACAAGACTTTGTGGCCGTCTCTCAAGGCGCGGATTGCGCAGCGCTTTGCTTCCCAACCTAGTACGTACTGGAATGCACTGATGGAAGGCACTGACAGTTGCTTTGCGCCGGTGCTCACCATGGCCGAAGCCGCCGCTCATCCCCACAACGTGGCTCGTGGTTTGTACAGCGTGACTGAGCAGGGCGATATTGAGACTGCGCGGGGCATGCGATTCCTGCCGCTTTGCTGAGCCGCGAATGTGATACCAAGGGTAATCCCTGGCAAGCAGTTGAGAATTTTACTGTACAGTAAAAACATCTTACGCAAAGTAATTTATTTGACTTTCATGGATCAAGAAGATCCGCCACGGAGAAATGCGATGGAAGATATCTATGTGGTTGGTGTGGGGATGACGCCATTCGGACGGCATCTGGACAAAGACATCAAGGCGCTCACACGCGAGGCCACGGCGGCTGCTTTGGCGGACGCGGGATTGGAAAAAGAAGACTTGGAAGCGGCCTTTTTTGGGAACACTTCCCAGGGGCATATGGATGGCCAGCACATGATTCGTGGGCAAATTGCGCTGCGGGCCATGGGGATTGGGCGCATTCCGGTGGTGAACGTCGAAAACGCTTGTGCAAGCGGCTCGTCGGCGTTCGTTCTAGCCTGCAATCACCTCAAGTCGGGTGCTGGCGATGTCGCTTTGGCTGTTGGTGCAGAGAAGATGTTCTCATCCGACAAGCTCAAGATGTTCTCGGTGTTTGACAGTGCCTGGGATCTCTCGCGTGCAGAAGAGATTCGTGGGGAGTTGATGAAGATGGGGCGCGACGTGGCGGTGCCCGAGGGGAGTACCTCACCCAGGCCGTACAGCGTTTTCATGGACGTGTATGCCGCGTTTGCACGATCGCACATGCGCACTTTCGGGACGACGCAGCGCCAGTTAGCCGCCGTTTCATCCAAGAACCACGCGCACTCCATGCACAACCCGCTGTCGCAGTACCGGATGGCTTACAGCGTCGAAGAGGTGCTCGCCGCGCCGCCGATCACCTACCCATTGACTCTGCCCATGTGCTCCCCGGTGTCTGATGGCGCAGCAGCAGCCA
This sequence comes from Rhodoferax sp., assembly GCA_017997975.1. GTDB lineage: Bacteria > Pseudomonadota > Gammaproteobacteria > Burkholderiales > Burkholderiaceae_C > Rhodoferax. The sequence continues at coordinate 2,799 of JAGODZ010000196.1, read as the reverse complement.
TCCTTTGCACACGCTCGGCGCTTAAGCGCTTGAACATCGATGAAAAGCGTGCCATCAAGGTGTTGGCGGCAGTAGTGCAAAGCGGTTCCGACCGGAGCGAAGACGACTACACCAACCACTGCACAGCACTGGCTTCGCGCAGGGCATATGAACTGGCAGGTGTTGGCCCAGCAGATATCTCGGTGGCCGAGGTGCACGATGCCACGGCCATGGGTGAAATCATTCAGACAGAAAACCTCGGTTTCTGTGAGTTCGGCATGGGCGGTGTGATTGCCGAGCGGGGTGATACCCGGATTGGTGGCCGCATTCCCGTTAATCCGTCCGGCGGCCTGGAGTCTAAGGGGCACCCTGTTGGGGCCACCGGTATTGCCCAAGTCCATGAGTTGGTAACTCAGCTTCGCGGGGAAGCCGGACTGCGGCAGGTGACTGACGCAAGGATTGCGCTGGCAGAAAACGGTGGCGGTCTTGAGGGCATTGAAGAAGCTGTTGCCTGTATCACCATCTTGGCGCGCTGAGCGCTGCACTCAATAAGAGACAAGAGAAACAGTATGGATGTCAAAAATACCATTGCCTTCGTCACAGGAGCTGCTTCAGGCCTGGGGCTCGCCACTTGCAAGGCATTGCTTGCGGCCGGAGCGAGCGTCATGGCGGTTGATCTGGACGAAGAGCGCCTTGCGAGCGAGGTGCTGCCGATGGGCGAGCGCGTGCGAATCCAGAAGGTTGATGTTTCGGACGAGGCCAGTGTGAAGGCTGGCGTAGACGCGGCAGTGGCGGAATTTGGTGCGCTGCATGTGGCGGTAAATTGCGCGGGAATTCTGGGTCCCTGCAAGACGCTTTCAAAGGGCGAGTTATTCCCGATGGATCTTTGGAACCGGGTGATCGCCATCAACCTGACCGGGACATTCAACGTGGTGCGCTATGCGTCGTTGGCCATGTCGCAGAACGAGCCCAATGTCGACGGTGAACGGGGGGTCATCGTGAACACGTCATCTGGTGCTGCGTGGCAGGGTCAAGTGGGCCAGGCCGCATATAGCGCCAGCAAAGCGGCGGTCATTGGAATGACGCTTCCGGTGGCGCGGGATCTTGCGCAACACGGAATCCGAGTGGTGGCCGTGGCGCCTGGTCTGTTTGAGACCGCCATGTCTGCAGGCATGCCAACGAAGGTGTCGCAAAACATTATTGACAACGTCATCCTCTTTCCTCATCGCATGGGGCAGGCACAAGAGTTCGGTGGACTGGTTCGGCACGTTGTGGAAAACGCCTATTTGAATGCCACCACGATCAGCCTGGATGCGGGTGTCCGTTGTTAGTCGTGGTCCATTGATCGCTGCGAGCATTCCCGCAAATGGATGCGTAGACCCTGCAAAGGTCTTATGAAGGAAATTCGATGGACAAAGCCAAGAATTCAGAGTGGAGGTGCCAATGAATGCAGCCATTCAAAGCCAGCGGGAAGGCGTGGTGCTGACAGCCCAGAATCTGCTGCTGCAGTTCGGTGGAGTTGTGGCGCTGAATGATGTTTCGATTGATGTGCGCAAGGACGAGCTGCTGGCAATCATCGGGCCGAACGGAGCGGGAAAGTCTTCTCTGATGAACTGCCTGAGCGGGTTCTACCGCCCCAAGAAAGGCGAGATATCCCTGGCCGGGCACAACGTGCGCGACATGGCGGTTCACGACGTGGCGGCACAGGGCCTAGCGCGCACCTTTCAAGGTACGCACATTTTTTCGGGCATGACCGTTATCGAGAACCTGATGGTGGGGCGCCACATGCACATGCGGGCCAATCTCGTGCAGTCATTTTTCCATTTCGGCCCGGCAAAACGGGAAGAAGTTTTGCATCGGGAGGTGGTGGAAGAAATCATTGAATTTCTTGAAATTGAATCCATCCGGCATGCGCCGGTGGGCAGCCTCGGTTATGGGCTTCGCAAGCGCGTGGACTTGGGGCGCGCACTGGCCCAAGACCCGAAGATTCTGTTGATGGATGAGCCTATGGCCGGTATGAATACTGAAGAGAAAGAAGACTTGGCACGTTTCATTCTGGATGTGCGCGAGGCAAAGCGCATTCCTATTGTTTTGGTGGAGCACGACATGGGTGTGGTGATGGACCTGGCTGACCGCATCGCTGTGCTGGACTTTGGACGCAAGATCGCCGATGGAACGCCCAAGGAGATCCAGGCTAATCCCGCAGTGCTTAAAGCCTATCTTGGGGAGGGCGTCCAATGAAACTCGAAATCGCGACCCTTCCCCAGTTGCTGCGCAAGCATGCGCATGCTAACCCCAACCGTCTTTCCCAGCGCCATAAGCAGCGCGGCATTTGGCGGGAGTACAGCTTTGCGGATGTGCAGCGCAACGTTCGAGAGATTGCGCTGGGCATGCACCAAGCAGGCGTCAAAGCGGGTGAGACCATTGCCATCATTGGTGAGAATGAGCCGCAGCATTACTGGGCCGAGTATGCCGCGCATGCACTGGGATGCAAAGTTGTATCCATGTACCCGGACCTCACTTCGGAGGAGGTGGCCTATCTTTTGGACGACAGCGAAGCAGTCATCTTGTTCGCGCAGGACCAAGAGCAGGTTGACAAGGGCCTGGATGTCCGGAACAAGACGTTGAAGATGCGCCACATTGTGTATTGGGATGAAACGGGTATGTGGTCGTATAACGACCCCATCCTGCAAACCTTCGATGGCATGCAGCGGCAAGGGCGTGAAATCCATCAACGTAACGGAAAGATGTACGACGCGCTAGTGGATGCGGGAGCCCCCGATGACATAGCGGTTCTTTCTTACACTTCCGGCACGACGG
>JAGODZ010000195.1 GCA_017997975.1 Rhodoferax sp. | reverse complement strand
TTGACCGCTAGGTTACAAGTCCTGTGCGACCGGTGCGATTGTGCTGAGCACGAAACCCAAGAAGGGGGGCACGCACCCGATGTGGCTGGACGGCGTAGCGGGGCAGTCGGTCAGGCTGACGCTATTTCCTGCGCCTTGCGCTTGCATAGCGGCCAAGGTGCTGGTTGAGCTGGTGTATGGCACGGTGCGGTCATCGCGGCCGTGGTACAGGTAAACCGGCAATTGCGGTCGCCAGTCGTGGACATTGCTGTCGCGGGCCATCGCATCGACATCGTCCGCCAAAAAGTTATCCAGAAACTTGCCGTCAATGACGGCGTCGGCACCCTCGGGCGTTAACTCCCGGAGCAGGGCGCGGCGCACTTCGCGTTGCGTGGTGGCCCCCATGTAGCGCAAGAATCCGGGGCTGATGAGCGCCCCCAGTAGGCGGTTTTCTTGCCGCACCACGTTAATCAGACTGTCCAGCGTGACTTGCACGTTGTAAGGCCCCGCACCTGGCACCACAGCCCGTAAATTTTTCAAATGCGCCGAGTTGTCTGTTTGCATGGCGCGGTGTGCCGCCATGGTGGCGTAGCCTCCCTCGGAGTAGCCCGTCATGAACAACTGCTGGTTATCGGCGATGCCTTGTTGGGTGCGCCAGGTTTTGGCTGCGGTCAAAAAGTCAACCACGGAGGCCGCCGTGGGCGCAGAGATTAAATAAGGGTGGGGTTTGCCTTTGCTGACGCCATAGCCGACGTAGTCAGACGCCAGCACGATGTACCCCAGCGACGCCATCGCAACCACCACTTCAGACGCAACAGCGTTATTACTGGGGGCTTCAGCATCGCGAAAGATGGTGCCGTGTTGGTAAGACAACACCGGACTTGTGGTGCCTGCGGCCTTGACGGGCACGCTGACCAGCCCCGACGCGCGAACCCACTGCCCGTCGGCGCCGATGGTGGTGTATTCCAACCGGTAGGAGGTGACCGCGTAGCGGGGCGTAAGACCTGGAATGAGGGCATCGTTGGCTGCCAATGCCGCGCTGATATCAGCCGGTGCAATGGTGCCGAGCGGGGTAGAGGCTTTAAGAGCGCCTTGGCCAGTCGGTTCGACGGGTGGTATCGGCGTTGTCACACTGCCACCACTGTTGTTGCCCGCATTGCTCTGGTTGTCGATAGCCTGATCGCCTCCACCACCACCGCAAGCCACCAAAGAAAAAGCCAACACCACGCCCCCCATGAGGCGAGTGCAATGAGATGAAAAATGCTGCAAAACTGTGACCTCCACGATATGGCGCAATGATAGCCAAGATGCGCCCGCTGAACACCTTGCGCTTTGCGTTTTGGGGCGGCGAAGAAATGGGCCTGTTCGCCATGAGCCGCTTGCCCCTCTGAGTGCTTGCGTCTCAGAGTCGGTACAGCGCGTTAACCCTTCAGACTGAAGCGAGTTCCCGCTTGCTTGAGACCCCAGAACAGCTCGACCAGCGCCGGGTTGTTCAGCAGTGGCTCCCCCATCAGAATCAGCCAGTAGCCCGCCCCGTCCACCCAAAACGGCAGGAAGGCATGGCTGGGCAAAAGAAATTCAGGGTCGTGGTGAAAGGCCACATAGCGGCTGGCACCGTTCCAGCCACGGCGCGCCTGGCGGGTTGCAAAGTCAGAATAGTCGGCGGCGGCGGCGCACAGCGTGTCGGCCTCGTCTTGCTCGACACCGACACGCCCTAAGCAAAAGCCGCCGTCGGAGGCCAACACGGCACGGCGCTCGCCCGACAGCGAGGCAATCACCGGCGGCAAAAAGTCATCCAGACGCGCATCTGGGCCTTGCAGCGGACGCAGCAGCGCTTGCACCCAGCCGTTTTCAAGGGCGGCTGCCAGCACCGCAGGGGCGTCGGCATCGACGGCGCTCCATGCGGCCAGATCCAGTGAGCGTTCGCCCGTCAGCAGGGCTTGCAGGGCAGATGCGGACACGTCAGGTGTTTTTTTGGCAAACGCGTGCAGTGCGCCCGCCGGTGTGAGCATGAAGCCATCGGTTGCAGTGAAAGTCATGAGATACCCAGCCAAACGAGAAGTTAAAGAGATGCCAAGTGACAGAGGTTGTGAATGGACAACACCGCTAGCGCTGTCTGTTGAGTCGGAAATGCACCAAGGTGCCAAGGAAGGCGTCCAGCGGCTGAAGGGGCATGTCCATGCGCTGTGCACGCGCTTCAGCATCCCGGCGGTCCACCGCATCAATAGAGACCCCAGCCGCTCGCTCGTCGCGCTGGCACAAATCCTGCAATAACGGCAGTGCGGTGTTACTGGCGGCCCACTGAGCATCGGGGTTGACGATCAATCGGTTCACAAGAGACACCCGCACCTCGAATGGCTGCTGCAACGCCAGCGCTTCTGCCAGTTTGCACAAAAAGAGCTTGGGCTCAGACGTCGGCAGCGCACCCACGCGGGCTTGAAAATCAGCGAGGCTCAATGGGGCAATTTCAACCGGTGCCGCCACGGGCAAAGGTACTTCAGGGCGGACCACGGGGGCAGAAAAAACAGGTGCAGTCATCTTCGGTGCAGCGACAGTTCGCACCGCCACCGCCACTGCCACCGGAGCGGCAGGCGCAGGCGGTGCTGCTGGGGCCGCACGGCGAGGTTTTCGTGGCGCTGTTTTCAATAGGGCCGCGCGCATGTCGTCGATGCCGTAGGGTTTGTGAAGAATGATCAGCGACTGGCTTGTCATGCGACTGGCCTCGAGTGCCGTCCAAGTCTCATCAAACGCGGGTGCGACCAGTACGGCAGGTGCTCCGTTGAGCGACTGGAGCAGATGGTCTTGGGCTTCTAGCGACCAACGCGCCAAACCTCGACCCGCCAGATCGAGCACATACAGGTCTGCCAATGGCAGCGGCACCTCGCGCCCTGGTAACACCGTGTCGCACTGGAAGTCGGGTAGGGTTTTGCCAATGAGCATGACCATGGCCGTCTCTTCCCGCGCCGTCAGGCCCGCCAATGCGACGTTCATACAAGCTCCCGGGCTTGTTCAAGCTGCAGACTGACAGACTCCCAATCGCTGGGCAAGGCAGTGGCAATTTTGAGCACGGCACGGCGCGCCAGCATGAATGCGAGGTTGTCGTGACAGGTGACGCAGTGGTGTAAAAATTCGTTCTGAGCCGATAGGTCTGCGCGTTCAAACGCCAGCACCGCCTGTTCCGCCAGCAGGCGGGAATCGTCGGCACTGCAGCGCCGGGCACGGGTAGAAATGTCGGCACTGGGATGGGCCAGCACACTCCAGCGCGTGGCCAGCGGGTTGGTGGCGGGCAGCACCGCTTGCGCAGCCTGCGCCTCAAACCAGCGCACAACATGTTCTGATAACCGCGTGCGTGCCAGTTGCAGAGCCGTGCGCTTGAATGCTTCATCGTGCGCGCCAAAACAACTGAACAGGTCAGCCAAAGCACCTTGCGCCGGCTCGGCACCTGGCAACTCAAGTGCCGCTTGCAAACGCGCCATATGGACGTCTGCATCGCGTGGGTGACGCAGCAACTGGCGAGCCTGCTGGCGCAGCGCCAGCCGGGCGGCCAGCGGGCTGGGGACGACTCCGGTCATGGGTGCTTCTCTTGAGTGGGGGCGAGGTCAGTCAAGCAGCGTGTCCATGAGGTCGATCATGAATTCGGCCTGCTCTTGGGTCATGGGCTCAAAGCCGCTGGGCAGCCCGAGCGCGTCAAGCACATCGCTGTCTCCTGGTTCGCGCCCCACACCCAGCAGGGCATCGCTGATGCGCGGCAGGTCAGCCGCCATGCGGGGATGCGCCAACACCACATGCGAGATGTCGCTGATGCGGCTTTCAACCAGCACTTGCAATTGACTGCGGGTCATTCGGGTGAGCGAGGCATAGGCTTCGGCCAAGAAAAACGAAGCCTCCACCTCGCCTTTGATGGCCAGCCGCGCAGCCGCCTGAAAACTGTCCACCGGCACCCACTCCACCAACGCCTCGGTGAGGTCGGCGGGCTCCAGCAGACGCAAACCAATCAGCTTGACGTCTTTGTTATCGGTTAAGGCGATGCGGTGGCCGGGCTTGATGTCTTCTAAGGTGCGCAGGCCCGACTCTGCCCCGGTGGCAATCACCATTTCGTCAAATTTTCCGGTGGGCCGCGCAAATGGGATGTAGTCTTGGTTGCGGATCAGATCGGTGGCATCAAACGGGTTGGCGTACACCAAGTCGGCTTTTTCTGCTGCCAGTAAATCCGCTTGTTCGGACGGACTGACGGGGGTGAGCAGGTGCAGATGAATGCCAGAGCGGCGTTGCAGCACCGTATTGAGCATGTGCCAGCCGGCAAAACGATCAGGTGAGAAGTCGGGGGCGATCAAAAAATTGAGAGTCATGATGCGGCCTGTCCCTTCTCTTGCGCCAGCCAGTCGCGGTACACCGGAATCAGTTCCTCAATGCGGGTGCGTGAGGGCTTGCGGCGCACCGAGGTGTAACCGGCGATCTTGCCCTGTCGGATATTGGGCACCGCTGTGGCGTACACCCAGTAATGCGAGCCATCTTTGCGCAAATTCTTAACGTAGCCGTGCCATTTTTTACCCGCCTCAACGGTGTCCCACAAGTCCTTGAAGGCGGCTTTGGGCATGTCGGGGTGGCGAAGAATATGGTGGGGCTTACCGATCAGGTCATCTTTCTCCCAGCCACTTAATTCGACGAAAGCGTCGTTGGCGTGGGTGAGAATGCCCTCTAGGTCGGTGCGTGAAACGATCAGCCGCCCTTCTGGAAAGGGGACTTCCACGTTGGACGCGAAAACGGTGCGGGAGTCACCGTTGGTGTAGGTCAGCCGCGATTCGATGGCATCAGCGACAGGGCGGGTCATGTCGGGCAATTTCATGATGGCTCCTTCAGATCAGCTTGGACAGCGTTTCGGCTGCGCGCTTGATATCCAGAAAAACCAGGCCCAGCTTGGCGTTTGACTTGGCCAACACGGTGAGCACCGCTTCAGGGCCGGCCGAACTCATGATCACGTAGCCGCGTTCACCTTGAATCAGAACGCGCTCCAGCGAACCCCGTGCTAACTCTTTTGCGGTGCGTTCCCCCAAGGACAGCAAGGCGGCCGACATGGCTCCCATGCGGTCCTCGTCCATGCCGTGGGGCAGAGCCGAGGCAATCATCAGGCCATCGGTGGAAATCAGGGCTGACGCCTCGATGTCTGCTGTTGAACCGTTTAAGTCTTCCAGCGCTTGCTGAAACATATCTGTACGCATCTTCCGCTCCTGTAGTCGAATTTAATTCTAATCTCAGGATTAGACATCTCAGTTCAATTATTAGACTTGATGCAAGTCAAGCAGGCTTGTGGGTCAGGCTGCTAGGCCGGGTTCACAAAGGTGGTCATTCTGAAGCGCCCATGCCCAGTGTGCGTTGTGCTGGATTTCGGACGATGGGGGCCATGGGTGAGTCCTGCGCCCTCAAGCGTAAGTCACCCAATCCGCGTGGTCGGGGTGATCTAGGTGGGGCAAGGTGTTGAAGGTGAGCAAGGCGTGGCGCGAGCGGGTGAAAGAGAGTTCGCTCACCGCGCTGTTGCGAATGCGCATGTTGAGGTCGATCGTGGTGGCCACGGGGGTGTTCAGCACGTGGCTCAGTGCGGTGGCAATGGGGCCGCCGCTGGACACCAGCAGCACGTTGCCCTGGTAGTGCGTGCGCACATGGTCGAGTGCGCGGGTCACACCCTGTTGAAAATCGACCCAGCTGGGCATGCCTGCGGGCTGTGTTTCGCCCTGCATCCACAGTTTCAAGCCCTCGCGCAGCAGGCGAAAGTGCTGCTTGAAGCCGTCTGGTGTGGTGGGGTGGAGCAAGGGCTCGGTACGAGGCACGTCTGCCATGATGGCCTCACTGTGGTACTCGTTCAGACCGGGCCAAGGCAACGCGGTATGGGCGTTCGAGGGCGGGCCCATGCCGGACACGATGCCTTCATAGGTCTGGGCATGGCGGCGCAAGGTGCCCATCAGTACCGCTTCAAATTGGAGGTTTTTTTGCTGAAAATACCGACCCAACTGCTGACTCTGGCGCAGGCCGAGCGGGCTGAGCTGGTCATAGTTGGCGGCACCCAGTGAGGCTTGGCCATGGCGTACAAGATAAAGAGTTCCCATGCATCGACTTTAGGTCAAATCGGGCTGTAGCCCTTGTCACTGCTGCGACGCAAGCTATGAAATAAGAAGTAGCTTCAGAATCCAAGTCAATGACGCCATGCCTCAGATCAAAGGTGAACTTGGCCCTCAATACAGGTCACAGAGTCTCCTCCGACCCAGATTTGCCCGCTCGCGTCTTGCTCGATGTGCACCTGTCCGTCGCGCCCCAGACAGCTGCCTTGGGAGGCCACGTAAGCGCGGGGGGCGAGGCCATCGGCAATCAGCCATTGCGCTAAGGCGGCATTCAGACTGCCAGTAACGGGGTCTTCGTTCACGCCCATGGCGGCGCAAAATGCGCGCACCTCCATCATGGGGGTCAACGCTTCGCTGCGCGGGCCAAAAGCACGCGCCTCCCGGTTCGA
>JAGODZ010000194.1 GCA_017997975.1 Rhodoferax sp. | reverse complement strand
GGGCGGTGAGGTGCGGGTGATGGACAACTTTGATGCCGGTGCCGACTGGACCGCCTGCCGCGATCAAACCCTGCCCTTCTTCAACTGCCCCGACCCGGAACTGGGCCTGTGGCGCTTGTCGCTGCCGCAAACGGCCCCCGCCTTGCCGCTGCCGTATGCCCAGTTTGTCGAGTGGCATGGCGGCCAGCGCTGGTTGTGGGCCCCCGAGAGCGCGGGCCACGCGCTGCGCTTGGCAGCCGCCCAAGTGGGTGGAAGTGCTTCACTTTTTATAGCACCTACCGCATATTACACCGGGGCTAGCCCTCGATTTGAGTCTTTAAAACCGCCTTTGGACGGTATTCACCAGCGTCTGAAGGCCGAATTCGACCCTGCCGGTATTTTCAACCGCGCCCGCCTTTACCCCGACTTTTGAACGGCACGCCCCATGCAAACCAACCTGGCTCCTGAATACCAAGGCACGGCGGACGGCGAAGCGGCTGAAGCCATTTTGCGCAAATGCGTGCACTGTGGGTTCTGCCTCGCCACCTGCCCCACTTACCAACTGCTGGGCGACGAGTTAGACAGCCCCCGGGGCCGCATTTACCTGATGAAGCAGGTGCTGGAGGGCGCCACGCCGACCCGCAAAACCCAACTTCACCTCGACCGCTGCCTGACCTGTCGCAACTGCGAAACCACCTGCCCGTCCGGCGTGGAGTACGGCCACCTCATTGACATTGGCCGCAAGTTGGTGGACGCCAAAGTGCCCCGTCCTTTGGGCGAACGCGCCCTGCGCTGGGCATTGAAAGAAGGATTGCCGTCGCCGCTGTTTGCGCCCGCCATGGCTGTGGGGCAACTGGTGCGCCCGCTGCTGCCTGCCGCGTTAAAGGCCAAAGTGCCCGCCCAACACAGTGCGGGCAAGCGCCCCACTCGGGCGCTGGGGCGCAAGGTGCTGATGCTGGCAGGCTGTGTGCAACCGGCCATGATGCCCAACATCAACAACGCCACCATGCGCGTGTTCGATGCGGCGGGCATTCAAACTGTGATCGCCCCCAAAGCCGGTTGCTGCGGCGCGGTGAAGTTTCACTTGAACGACCAAGACGGCGGCAAGGCCGAAATGCGCGCCAACATTGACGCTTGGTGGCCCCACGTGCAAGACCAAGACGGCCGCCCCGGCGTGGAAGGCATCGTCATGAACGCCTCGGGCTGCGGCGTCACCGTCAAAGAATACGGCCACATTTTGAAAGACGACCCACTCTACGCTGAGAAGGCCGCCCGCGTCAGTGCGCTGACCCACGACGTGAGCGAGTGGCTGCCCGAACTGGCCGCCACCCTGAAAGACCGCGTGACCCCCATTGCCGCCCCCATCGCCTTTCACCCACCGTGCACGCTGCAACACGGGCAGCAGTTGCGCGGCGGGGTCGAGCAGCACTTGGGCGTTTTGGGCTTCACCGTCAAGGTCACCGGCTGCGAGGCGCACCTGTGCTGCGGCTCAGCGGGCACTTACTCGGTACTGAACCCCAAGCTATCTTATGAATTGCGCGACCGAAAACTCGTCAATTTGGACACCACCTTTGGGGAAGTCAAACCCGAAGTCATCGCCTCCGCCAACATTGGCTGCATCACCCATCTGCAAAGTGGCACGCCCACGCCGGTTCGGCACTGGATTGAAATTTTGGACGATTCGCTACAGTATTGATAGCTATCTGCGCAAGCTCAATAAGGGCTAGCGACCTATTTCTCAAAAACACCCTCAGATCTTTGGCTTTCTGTAGGTTGGGTGGCGCCGTCGTTCACCCGGTCTATTTCTGCCATGGTGTGCGGTGGCGTTGCCCAGCAGGCCTGCGAGGCGTTATAGGCTATCCTTGCCCCGGCAATTGATGCCTCGACCCCGTCACAGCCCCTCCACTGGGGTGCAGACCCGGCCATCACTTCAGGCGCGACAAGAGGCCCGCCGATAGCGCATGAACACGTGAAGGTTTATTGCATTTCCGCGCTGTGAAGACCAAAAACCACAGACCAATCACAGGCTCTGATCGAGCCAGAAAAGGGACCCATTCATGCTAGGTATTGTCGGTATTGTTATTTCGCTGCTGCTCTTGATGTACCTCGCGTACCGAGGCATCAGCGTCTTGGTGCTGGCGCCCCTGCTGGCCTTGCTGGCGGTGCTTTTCGGTGGTGGACTGGACGTCTTGCTGCCCACCTACACCCAAGTGTTCATGAAGGAGCTGGGGGGTTATCTCATCAAGTTCTTCCCGCTGTTCTTGCTCGGCGCCATTTTCGGCAAGCTGATGGACGACTCCGGCTCGGCGCAGCGCATTGCGCAATGGATCGTCTCCAAGGTGGGAAAGCAGCGCGCCATTTTGGCCATCGTGCTTTCCTGCGGCCTCCTGACCTACGGCGGCGTGTCGTTGTTCGTTGTGGCTTTCGCCGTCTACCCGATCGGCACGGCCATGTTCCGGGAAGTTGGCATGCCCAAGCGCTTCATTCCCGGCGCAATTGCGTTGGGCTCATTCACGTTCACCATGACGGCGCTGCCGGGAACCCCTGCGATCCAAAACGCCATTCCAGCGCCCTTCTTCGGCACCAACGCCTTCGCCGCCCCCGGTCTGGGCACCATCGGCGGCCTGATCATGCTGATCGGCGGCACCTTGTGGCTACAAGCCCGCGCCAAGCGGGCCATGGCGGCCGGCGAAGGCTACGGCGAGCATGCCGATGAAGGCCTGGCAGTCGAGGCTAAACCGCAACACAGCCCGTCCTTTTTCATATCCCTGTTGCCCATCCTGCTGGTGATTGGTTTCAACGCGCTGTTCACCTATGTGGTGTTCCCCAACACCCGCTTTGAGGTGTTGGCGCAGCCCCTGTATGGGGCAACGACCATGTCTGCGGTGGCCGGCTTGTGGTCCATCATCGTCGCGCTGGTACTCGCCATCGCGTTCATCATCGTCGCCCACTGGCAGCACTGGCGCCATCTGATGGAGTCGGTCAATGCCGGAACGATGGGCTCGCTATTGCCCATCTTCAACACCGCGTCTGAAGTCGGTTACGGCAATGTCATCGCCTCACTGCCGGCGTTCCTGTTGGTGAAAAACGCAGTGCTGGGGGTTTCCGAGAACCCCCTGATTTCCGAAGCGGTTGCGGTGGGCGCGCTGGCGGGGATCACCGGATCCGCCTCAGGCGGGATGAGCATTGCCCTGAGCACGCTGAGCGATCATTACCTGCGCCTGGCCGAGGCCACCGGCATCAGCCCTGAATTGCTGCATCGCGTGGCGGTGATGGCATCGGGCAGCTTTGACTCGCTGCCGCACAACGGCGCGGTGATCACCTTGTTGAGCATCTGCAAGCTGACCCACAAAAATTCGTACTTCGACATTTTTATGGTGTCCGTGGTCATTCCGGTCATCGCGCTGGTGTCCGTGATTGCTCTGGGGACGATGTTTGGCAGTTTCTAAGGCGGTTTTGACCGTGCCTTGAGAGCACACACGGGCAGCCACCTCTCACCGTCACGAAGCGCCTCGTGTGCGCCAACCGCTACGGGCGTCATGGCACATTCCCAAACGCGTCAGGCCGCTGGCCCGTTGAGACGGGGTTTCAGACCATGCAAAACGCTTTACATCAGGAATGCTTGGTGTTGTAATAATCTTTACTTTTAACCCAAGGAGAATGACATGCCTTCTGACATTACTTCCCCCGACCTGCTTGAGCTGCCTTCCGTGGAGGCGGTGGTTTCTAGCAAAGGTCAGGTCACCCTCCCCGCTGCCATGCGCGCCAAACTGGGCATCACGCCCGGCTCGCACATCCACTTTGAGCTGCGCGGCAACGAGTTGGTGATCAAGCCCGAGCTGCCGATGAGTGCTTATTACGGGATGCTCAAAGGCTACGACCTGGGCGACATCGAGCCCGAAAAAGAACCAGATCGGGAGTTTGAATGAATTTGGTTGACTCCTCTGGCTGGATTGAGTTTTTCAAGGCCGGCCCGAATGGACCGGTATTCAAGCCCATCATCGAAGACCGCCACCACCTGCTGGTGCCCAGCATCGCTTTGTTCGAAGTGCACAAGGTGCTCAGCCGCAGTGTGAACGAAGCCATCGTCACGCAGTGCTTGAACGTGATGCGCCTGGGCCGCGTGCTGGACCTGACCGATGCACGCGCCATTGCCGCGTCGCAAATTTCCCGCCAGCACAAACTGGCCATGGCCGATGCAGCGATGTACAGCATGGCACGCGAGTTTGGCGCCGAGTTCTGGACGCAGGACATCGACTACCAAGGACTGCCCGGCGTCAGTTATTACCCCAAGCCAAGCGCCCCTTCAGCCTGAGTTGCCTTCTACACAGCGGCTGCCTCACCCATTGGCAAAGCGAGCACCTCGCCACCCGTTTGGTACTGGATTGAAGTTTTGAAGGAATCACTACACTATTGATAGCTGCTTGCGCATGATCTGCATGGGCAGAGCGCCTATTTCCTTCACACCCTCTTTCCACCACCACCGCCATGACTTTTCCCAACGCCCTTGAAAACCTCAACATCTTGGCGCAACGCACGCTGCCACCGCCCAGCCAACTGCACCTGGACATTGCCGCCAGCGCGGCGGCCACCCACAACGTCAACGCGGCCCGCGCTGCGCTGAGCGAGATTCTGAGCGGACGCGACAAGCGCTTGATCGTGGTGGTGGGCCCGTGCTCTATTCACGACCCCAAAGCTGCGATGGAATACGCGCACAAGCTCAAAGCGCTGGCCGATGCGTTGAAAGACCAGTTGTTCATCGTGATGCGCGTCTACTTTGAGAAACCCCGCACCACGGTGGGCTGGAAAGGCCTGATCAACGACCCCCACATGGACGACTCGTTCCAAATCGAGAAAGGCCTGCACTTGGCGCGCCAGCTGCTGGTTGACCTCAATGAACTGGGCCTGCCCTGCGGCACCGAGGCGCTGGACCCGATCACCCCACAGTACCTGGGCGACATGATTGCCTGGAGCGCCATTGGCGCGCGCACCACCGAGAGCCAGACCCACCGCGAAATGGCCAGCGGCCTGTCCAGCCCGGTGGGCTTTAAAAACGGCACCGATGGCGACTTGGATGTGGCCTTGAACGCCATGCTCTCCGCCGCCCAGCCGCATGCCTTTTTGGGCATCAACGGCGAAGGCCAAGTGGCCATCACCCAAACCCGGGGCAACGCCCAAGGGCAGTTGATTTTGCGTGGCGGGCCGGTGCCCAATTACGACTCGGTTGCGGTGGCGCAGGCCGAAGCGGCACTCGCGGCGGCCAAACTGCCGGTCAACATCGTGGTGGACTGCAGCCACGCCAACTCACGCAAGAACCACGCCCTGCAAACTTTGGTGATGAAAGACGTGGTGAACCAAATTGCCGACGGCAACCGCTCCATCAAGGGCGTGATGCTGGAGTCGAACCTGTTTGAGGGCAACCAAAAACTGGGCAAGCCCGCCGACCTGCGCTACGGTGTCTCCATCACCGATGCGTGCCTGAGCTGGGACACCACCGAAGCCTGTTTGCGCGATGCGGCGGCCAAACTGGGCAGCGTAGCGCGCTGACCGTTTCACATCACGAAGCATGGAATTGAGATGCATTTCAGGCCTCTAGCCCCTGCCAATCCAGCGTCTTGCGCTTCTAAGTTGATAGCTATTTAACCCTCACTGCGGTGGGTCTAAAGTTGAATCTCCTCTCTTGTGACCCTGCCACTACCCGTTGAAGACGTGCAACACACATGGACAGTAAGGCAATTTTGCATTACCATGGTTGCATCATTCCAACAAAGGTAAGAAAGCCATGACAACATTGACGGTGACCGCACGGGGGCAAGTGACTTTTAGAAAAGACGTGCTTCAACACCTTGGTATCAAGCCCGGTGAAAAAATTGAACTGGATTTACTGCCAGATGGTCGGGGCGTGCTTAAAGCGTCCCGACCTACCGGAACGATTGCCGACTTTGTCTGTTTGCTCGCAGGCCGGACACAGAAGGTCGCCAGCATTGAGGAAATAAATTCAGCAGCCACCCAAGGTTGGGCAGGCAAAGAATGAAAATTTCTGTTGATACCAATGTGCTTGTGCGTGCTGTCATGGGTGATGACCTCACACAGGCGCGCATCGCCACCCAGGTTTTGACCGATGCAAAATTGATCGCGGTAGCACTTCCTTGTCTGTGCGAGTTTGTATGGGTTCTGCTCAGGGTGTATCGATTACCCCCTTCAGACGCCATTGCCGCGATCCGCGCTCTACTGGCGGCTACCAACGTAGAAACGAATCGACCTGCGGTAGAGGCGGGCCTGTCAATGCTCGAAGCCGGTGGGGATTTCGCCGATGGGGTCATTGCCTACGAAGGAAATTGGCTTGGTGGTGACACCTTCGTTTCTTTCGACAAAAAAGCAGTTTCGCTTCTCACGGCACAAGGTCAATCTGCTCGCCTGCTGTGACCCTCTGGGCTGGGTAAATCGGCCTATCAGCCATGAGGTTCCAGGCTCTGGCCCACGCCCTTCATGCGCCAAGCACTACCAAATCAATAGCAACTC
>JAGODZ010000030.1 GCA_017997975.1 Rhodoferax sp. | reverse complement strand
TTTAATTCATTTGTAAATGATGTGTTAACGTGGCGGCATGTTTGTGAAGGTCACCACCTCCGGCCCACGTCGCTACGTCCAACTCGTTGAATCATTTCGCGATGACGCCGGGCGGGTCAAGAAACGCACCGTCGCCACGCTGGGCCGCCTCGATCAATTGGGCGGTGAACTCGACAGCGTTATCGACGGCTTGATGAGAGTGGCTGGGCGCAAGCCCTTGCAGGCAAAGGAGCCTGCGTCCGTCGTATTCGAGTCAGCCCGCGCCTTGGGCAACGTCTGGGCTTTGACGGAGTTGTGGAACGAACTTGGGTTTGGCGACTTGCGCCGTGTTTTTCGGCGTACCCGCCACACCACCGACGTAGAGGCTTTGGTGCGCATCATGGTGCTCAACCGCCTGTGCGATCCAGACTCCAAACTCGGCGTGCTGCGTTGGCTGGAAACGGTGGCTCTGCCCGATATTGAGGTAAGTTCCGTCACCCATCAGCAACTGCTGCGCAGCATGGACGCCCTGATGGAGCAGCAAGATGCAGTCGATGGCGTCATGTCTGCCTTGTTGCGTCCCATGGTCGATCACGACCTCTCCGTGGTCTTCTACGACATGACCACCATCCGCGCTGAAGGACTGTCCACGCAAGACGCTGATGTACGCAAATTCGGCATGGCCAAGGAAGGCCTGATTGCCCGCCAATTCATGCTCGGGGTGGTGCAGACGGCTGACGGCTTGCCGATTTATCATGAGGTGTTTGATGGCAACACGGCTGAGACAAAAACCTTGCTGCCTATCCTGAGTAAGGTGATGGAGCGCTTCCCCCATATCCGCCGATTGGTGCTGGTGGCAGACCGGGGCCTGCTCAGCTTGGATAACCTCAAGGCCTTGCAGGCGATCAAGCTGGGCCAAGGCCAAGCGCTGGAGTTCATTCTGGCGGTGCCGGGCAGGCGGTACCACGAGTTTGCTGATCTGCTGGGGCCGTTTCAGAAGCAATGTGCACAGGCAGCACAGGAAATTACCGGTGAAGTGGCTTGGAATGACTTGCGCTTGATCATGGCGCATGACCCGCAAACTGCACAAGAGCAGGGCTTGGCGCGCCAGAACAAGATGGATGCGTTGGAGAAACTGGCCTCCACCTGGAGCGGCAAGCTCGAAGGCCAGGATCAGGGTGAGATCAAACGGGGCCGCAAGCTCTCTGACAGCGGCACCAAGGCGCGTTTCTATCACGAGGTGTGCGAGGCGCGCTTGAGCAAGATTCTCAAGGTGGATATGCCCGGCGAGTTGTTCAGCTACGCCGTTGACGAAAACGCCCTGAAACTGGTGCAGATGATGGATGGAAAGCTCTTGCTGGTCACCAACGTCCCTGACATGAATCGTGAGCAGGTGATCGCGCGCTACAAGTCGCTGGCCGATATTGAGCGAGGCTTCAAGGTGTTGAAGTCGGAGTTGGAGATTGGCCCGGTGTACCACCGCTTGCCTGAGCGCATTCGCGCGCACGCGGCAATTTGCTTCATGGCGCTGGTGCTGCACCGAGTGATGCGCCTGCGCCTGCGCGCAGCCAATACCGGCATCACGCCGGAGCGGGCGTTGCAGTCACTCAAGCGCATTCAGCATCACCGGGTTTCCTTAGACGGTGCAGCGCCACTGAGCGGGGTGTCCTGCATGACGGATGAGGACGGTCAAATGTTGAAGGCTTTGAAAGTCAAACAACCGACGACAAATCGCCAGTTGAGCCTTTTGTAGGGGCACGTTTTGAAGTCGACTCCAATAAAATCAACAACTTACGTCATTAGCTGTCGAACTCGGGAGTGCAGACGCACGACAAGGCGAAGTAACAACGACACGGATGATTTAGAAATGGAATTACGGTAAAAATGCAACGGCTCAACGCCTTCAAATTCGGTCGAGGTAGTTGAAAGCGCACCGACATCTGCCAGCGCTGCTTCGTGATCTCGTTGGTCATCACAACCCTTGAACCAACGATCGATCTGCACAACAAGGTTCTTTGCAATAACGTCCCAGGAAGATATTGCAAGTCATTGAAATGATTGACTATTCGGCAAATATCTAAAAGATCAAAAAAATACCGAAATGCAAGAACTCAGCCCCGCTATCACCCGTCAAACCATAGACGCCATTGCCGTTTTTGATGCGCTGCAAGACGCCACTTCAGAGGCGTCCCAAGTGCGCGGCAGGATGTATGGGCACGCGGAGCCGCCCGCCGTGCCAATGTGCTGCTGGACGCGCCGGGCTTCTCTACCGTCATCGTCGCCACCAACGGCACCATGGCACGCATGAACACCGTGCACCCCGCCACGTTCATCGCGTTCAAACGCTGGATGGCCGAGCAAGCCGACCGCGACCCACTGAAGCGCCGCCGAGACGTGTTGCAGGCCGATGCGGCGCAGGAACTTCTGACGCAGTATTTGCCGCAGGCTTGAGTGCAAAATTGGCCGCTAGCGCCCGTCCTTATTGCGCAAGCCGCTATCAATTTTGGATAAGAAACTATGGTGTCAGCTCTTGCCATCACGTCGACAGCACGGCGACTTTGGCGCTTAATCGAACCATCATGCTCAAACTCTCATCACTTCTCATGGCGTTTGCCGGTCTCCTTATTGCCGCCACGGCGGTTGAGGCTGCGCCGATTCACAAGTGCGTCATCAAAGACGCCGTCACTTATCAACAGGCGCCTTGTCCTTCAAACGAAGCTCGAAAGGAACCCACGCTAGAAGAACTCAATGCCGGGGAAAAGAAGCGGCGTGCGGCGGCAGAGCGCCTCAGAGAGCTTGCTCCCACACCAGCACCAACACCAACACCATCTCTGGCGCCTGCGCCAACGACACGGCTCAGCGGCTTCAGTTGTGATGCTCGGAAACATTGCACTCAAATGAGGTCCTGTGAAGAAGCAAAGTACTTCCTCGCCCACTGCCCCGGCGTCAAGATGGATGGCGACGGGGATGGCATTCCTTGTGAGGAGCAATTGTGTGGTCACTAACGAGGGAGGCAACGACGGCGTCAGGCCTTGGCATCCCGCTTGCCGCCTCACCCCGCGTTTTCCGGTGAGCCAAGGCGGCACACGCAGCAGGCCATGGCCTTGCGATTTATATAGGAAATAGGGCTCTAGCCCATATTCAGCTTGCGCAAGAAGCTATTATTTTGAGAGCATTTAATTTTTCAACCGATTTGTCAAAATTGCTCAACCCCTTGTGAGCCGCTTGGCTCTACAGTTAAGGGGTGTCATTAACTGAATAGACGGAACCACCATGAGTGAGAACCCCACCTCTGAACAACAGGTTTTGCTGGAACGCGCCGAGCGCCAAGCGCACGTGGTGAAGGCGCTGGAAGCGTTTATGCCGGCCCACGCCCTGCTGTGGCACCGGGAAGACACCACGCCTTACGAGTGCGATGGCCTGACGGCCTACCGCCAACGCCCGCTGGTGGTGGTTTTACCTGAAACGATTGAGCAGGTGCAAGGCGTGCTGCGCACTTGCTTTGCCATGGAGGTGCCGGTGGTGGCCCGTGGCGCGGGCACCGGACTGTCGGGCGGGGCCATGCCGCACGAGCTGGGGGTGACGCTGTCGCTGGCCAAATTCAACAAGATTTTGAAGATGGACAAGCACAGCTGCACGGCGGTGGTGCAGTGCGGCGTGCGCAACTTGGCCATCAGCGAGGCGGCGGCACCCATTGGGTTGTATTATGCGCCCGACCCGTCCAGCCAGATTGCCTGCACGATTGGCGGCAATATTGCCGAAAACTCAGGCGGCGTTCACTGCCTGAAGTACGGGCTGACGCTGCACAACATTTTGCACATCAAGGGGTTCACGATGGCCGGGGAACCGGTGGAGTTTGGCGCTTTGGCGCTGGATGCGCCGGGGTTGGACCTGATGAGCGTGGTAATTGGCTCTGAAGGCATGCTGGCCATTGCGACCGAGGTCACGGTCAAACTGGTGCCCAAACCGCAGCTGGCGCGCTGCATCATGGCCAGTTTTAATGACATTCGCAAGGCGGGTGACGCGGTGGCCTCGGTCATTGCAGAGGGCATCATTCCGGCAGGGCTTGAGATGATGGACAAACCGATGACCGCCGCCGTGGAAGACTTTGTGCACGCGGGCTATGACCTCAACGCAGAAGCCATTTTGCTGTGCGAGAGCGACGGCACGTTGGAAGAGGTGGAAGAGGAAATTGGCCGCATGAGTGAGGTGCTGCGCCGCTGCGGGGCCACCGCCATCACCGTCAGCCAAGACGAAGCCGAGCGCCTGCGCTTTTGGAGCGGACGCAAAAACGCGTTTCCCGCCAGCGGGCGCATCAGCCCGGACTACATGTGCATGGATTCGACCATTCCGCGCAAGCGCTTGGCCGACATTTTGCTGGCGATTCAAGTGATGGAGAAGAAGTACAACTTGCGCTGCGCCAACGTGTTTCACGCGGGTGACGGCAATTTGCATCCGCTGATTTTGTTCGATGCGAATGATGCCGACCAGTTGCACCGCTGCGAGTTGTTTGGCGCAGAAATCATGGAAACCAGCGTGGCCATGGGTGGCACCATCACGGGGGAGCATGGCGTGGGCGTGGAGAAAATCAATTCGATGTGTGTGCAGTTCTCGGCTCAAGAGAACGAGCAGATGTTTGGCGTTAAACGGGCGTTTGATCCCAAGGGCTTGCTCAACCCCGGTAAGGTCATTCCGACCTTGAACCGCTGCGCGGAATACGGCCAAATGCTGGTGCGGGGCGGAAAAATCAAACATCCGGACCTGCCTCGGTTCTAACCACCATGATGGGTTTGCGCGGTCTGGCGTGGCTATTGGCCCTGCAGTCGGTGGGCGAATTGCTGGCCCGCGCCTTCAGCCTGCCTTTTCCGGGGCCGGTGGTGGGGATGCTGTTGCTGCTGCTGGCCTTGCGTTGGTCCGCCGTGCGTGCACCGGTGGCGGCGTGTGCCGAATTTTTGCTCTCGCACCTTTCCCTGTTGTTTGTTCCCGTGGGCGTGGGGGTGATGACGCACTTAGGACTGCTGGGTCAGTATGGTTTGCGCATGCTCTTGGTCATTGTGCTGTCCACTTGGATTGGCTTGGCTGTGACGGCGCTGGTATTGCACAAAAATAGAGGCCCATCCGATGACTGACTTTGTGCAACTGTGGGTTTACCTCTCAGCCACGCCTTTGTTCGGTTTGACGGCCACACTGGTGGTGTACGTGCTGGCGCAGGCCGCCTACACCCAATTGAAGCAGGCACCATGGGCCAACCCGGTGCTGTGGAGCGTGGTGACGCTGGCCACGGTGCTGCTGTCCACCGGGGTCAGCTACCCCACCTACTTTGCGGGCGCGCAGTTCATTCACTTTTTATTAGGCCCTGCCGTGGTGGCCCTCGCTTGGCCCTTGTGGGAGCGCCGGGTGGCGCTGCGCAAACGCTGGGGCGGACTCTTGTTGGCGGCATTGGCGGGCGGCACGGCGGCCAGCGTCTCAGCACTGGCCTTGGGGTGGGCGGTGGGCCTGCCCGTTGACGTGGTGCTGTCGCTGGCACCCAAATCAGTCACTGCGCCCGTGGCGATGGGCATTGCCGACAAGATTGGCGGCATCCCGGCGCTGGCAGCGGTGTTTGCGGTGGTCACCGGCATGGTGGGCGCGTTGAGCGGCAAGTATTTGTTCAGCCTGCTGGGGCTGCCCACTGACGACTTGGGCTGGCAGGCCCGTGGTTTTGCACTGGGTACCGCCGCCCACGGCATTGGTGCGGCGCGGGCTTTGCAGGTGAACGCCGAGGCGGGGGCCTATGCCGGGCTGGCACTGGGGCTGCAGGTGGTGCTGGCTTCGTTGCTCATGCCGCTGGTGTTTCGGCTGTTTTAAACGCTTCTTTGCCAGCCAAGGCCCTCTTTAGAGGTGAGCCATATGCGCTGCGGGGTCCTCATCGGCCAGCACCTGTTGAGCCCATGGCGTGAGCTTTGCAGTGTCCGAGCGCAAGATCTCTTGCTTGACGGCCAAAATTTGAGCAGGGTGCATGGAAAAACTGCGCAAACCCATGCCCAGCAGCAAGCGGGTCATGGTCACGTCGCCCGCCATTTCGCCGCACACACTCACCGGTTTGCCTTGCGCTTGGCACTCGGCAATGGTGTCGGCCACCAAGCGCAGAACCGCAGGGTGCATGGCGTCATACAAATGGGCCACCGACTCATCCGCTCGGTCAATGGCCAAGGTGTACTGAATCAAATCATTGGTGCCGATAGAGAGAAAATCAAAGTACTTCAGAAACAGCTTGATCATGAGCGCCGCTGCCGGAATCTCGATCATCGCGCCAATTTTCACGTGGCCATAGACCGCGCCCCGTTTGTCCAACTCTTCACGAGCGCGTTCAATCAAGGCCAGCGTTTGACGAATCTCACTGCCGTGCACTAGCATGGGAATGAGTAAATTGACTTGCCCGTGTGCGGCCGCCCGCAAAATCGCGCGCAGCTGGGTGCGGAACATGGCGGGGTCGGCCAAACACCAGCGAATCGCCCGCAAACCTAGCGCCGGGTTGAGGTAGGCATCGGCCTTGGTCGAATGGTCCAGCGGCTTGTCGGCGCCCACATCAACCGTGCGGATGGTGACGGGCAGGCCGTGCATGCCTTCAATCGCGCGGCGGTAGGCTTGGTACTGCTCTTCCTCATTGGGCAGCTTGCCATGACGCCCCATGAACAAAAACTCACTGCGAAACAGGCCCACACCGACGGCACCGACCTTGAGCGCTCCGGCGGCATCTTCTGGCATTTCAATGTTGGCCAGCAAATCAATTTTTTTTCCGTCCAGAGTGACCGATGGGGTGTGCAAGAGGCGAGACAAGCGGCCCCGGTCCAGCTCATGCTGGCGCTGTTTGAAGCCGTATTCCGCCAAGATGATGGGGGACGGATCCACCACCATCACGCCCGCGTCGCCGTCAATGATGACCCAGTCGTCTTGGCGCACCAGCTGGCTGCTCAGGCGAGCACCCACCACGGCGGGAATGCCGAGGCTTCGCGCCACGATGGCCGTGTGGGAGGTTTTGCCACCCACATCCGTCACAAAACCGACAAACACGCTTTGTTTGAACTGCAGCATGTCGGCTGGCGACAGATCGTGGGCAATCAAAATCAAGGGGACGTCCACGGTGTCGCCCAGCAGCAGGTCTTGCTGGGAGGTGTTGCGTGCAGGCCGACCCACGGGCTGGATGATGGGAGACGCCACGCCTTTCATGGCCTGCAAGACTTTTTCCGTGATTTGTTCCAAATCGGCCTTGCGCTCGCGCAGGTACTCGTCCTCCATCTCGTCAAACTGCCTGGCCACGACTTCTAGTTGCGTCGTCAAGGCCCATTCGGCGTTGTAAAGGCGCTCGGTGATCCAGTGCTTGACGCCCCCGATCAACTCCTCATCTTCCAGCAGCATCAGGTGCACATCCAGCAAGGCTGTCAACTCCTGCGGGGCCTCCTTGGCACTCATGTGCGCAATGCTGGCCTGCAGGCGATGCAACTCGTCCATGACCGCATCTCGACCCACCCGAACCCGGTCAATTTCAGACGCAATTTGATCGGCTGTAATGAAGTAGTGCGCCACGTCCACCCGACTTGAGGCCACCAAGACGGCCCTGCCAATGGCAATGCCGCGTGCGACGGCTAGCCCATGAATGGAGAAAGTCACTCCCCCTCTCCAAACTTGTCCTCAATCAAGGCCAACAAGGCGGCCATGGCCTCCTCCTCGCGCGGGCCATCTACATCAATGACCACCGTGCTGCCCATGCCAGCGGCCAGCATCATGACACCCATGATGCTCTTGGCATTGATGCGGCGCTCCCCTTTGGCCATCCAGACTTCACACGGGAAACTCCCGGCCAGCTTGGTTAATTTGGCAGAAGCGCGGGCATGCAGGCCCAGCTTATTGCTGATGGTCGTGGTCGTCTTGATCATTTGTCTTTCTTCGTTGATTTTGAGGGGGCGTGGCAGAAATGGAGATCACGCCCTGGGTTGCACCCGCCATAGCACGGGTCACCATGGACTCCAGCGCCTCATGGCTGTAGGTGACGGCACGCAGCAGCATGGGCAGGTTGACACCCGCCACCAACCGGGAGCCGATGCCATCTATCAATGTCTGAGCCACATTGCAGGGAGTGGCACCAAAAATATCGGTCAACACCAGCACTTCTTTCGCGTTGAGCAGAGTCAACGCCAAACGCGCGCCCGCCAGCGTTTCTTCTGGCGGAACGTTGGGCTGAACATCAAACACCCCCACCTTGTCGGCACTGTCTGGGAAGACATGCAACACGCACTGGCGCAGCGCACTGGCCAGCGGCGCGTGGGCGATGATGAGAATGCCGTTTTTCATGAGTAGCACTTTAAGGGCCATCCGTCCTGACTCGACGTGCCGTTCGACTTTTCCATCCCTGTTTGCTGTGATTATGGCTGCTTACAGAAAGCGATCGGCACCGCCTGCTGGATGACTCAGGTTCCTGCCCGGCCCGAGTCCAACGTGGCTTATTCGGCCCGAACCGCTTTGGCTTAGTCCACCCGAAGGCCTTCAAAATAAGTCTGCACTACCGCTTCGTTATCACTGTCCGCATAGACAGCCACTTGGTAAACCGCCCCGCCCACCGCAAACCAAGCAGCCCGCAGCACCACCGGGGAGCCGTCAGGCCGCTTTCCGGATGCTCGGATTTGTTGAGGCTCTGGGCTGGCACTCACTTTTTTCAGCAAAAAGGGAGCCTCACGGGTCTGAACCCCTTGCATACTGGCCAAGGTGCCGGTTCGCCACCAAGCCATCAAGGCCGCGTCATCGCCGCTGCGGCTCACTTGCGCCAAGGTGAACATGGCCCCCCCTGCCTCACAGCCCATCATCGTCATCTTCACCACCCGCTCCCCGAGTGCCACCGATTGCACGCCTTGATCAGGTCGGCAGGGAAACAGCGCGAGCAAGGGCGCGGCATCGACGCGCACTTCACGCCAGTTCAAAGCAGGGCTGCAGGCCTGCAAGGCAAGCAGCAACGCCATTGCACTGGCCTTTAAAAAATTCGGAGAACGCAGGCGGCTCAATTGAGTGCACCAAACACTTTTTGGAGCAAGGCGCTGCCTGTCCCCACCGGGTCTTGGCGAATTTTCTTTTCTTCCTCGCCAATCATCAAATACAAACCATCCAGTGATTTGGCCGTGACGTAGCTCTCAATGTTGGCCTCGTCTTTTTTCAGCAAGCCCAGGCTCGCTGCTTTGCCTGCCACTTGGTTGTATTTGTCGGCCATGCCGACTTGAGCAGTGGCTTTCGTTACCACCGGCAAAAATTGGATCGTCAAGGGTTGCCGGGTTTTCTCTGCAAAAAAGGTGGTGACGGAGGTGTCGCCACCGCTCAAGATGTTTTTGGCATCGTTCACACTCATGGATTTGACAGCCCCAACCAACAGGTTCTTCGCCATCGGCACAGCGGCTTCTGCGGCACGATTCATGGCCGTGATCAGCTCTTCCACCCGTCCGCCTTGGCCCAACATGGACAAGAACTTGGCCGCATCATCGAGATAACCAGGCAAAGGAATTCGAACTTTTTCATTATTCAAGAATCCACCTGGCCTGCCCAACAGATTGACGGCGGCAAGCGCCCCCTGCTCCAGTGCCACTTTCAACCCCTGAGAGGCCTCCGCCGGAGTGAGATCCCCCAGCGTGAGGGCTCGGGCC
The DNA here is from genome assembly GCA_017997975.1 of Rhodoferax sp. Taxonomy (GTDB): domain Bacteria; phylum Pseudomonadota; class Gammaproteobacteria; order Burkholderiales; family Burkholderiaceae_C; genus Rhodoferax. The sequence goes on along the minus strand of JAGODZ010000030.1, from coordinate 10,582 downwards.
TGCTGGTGCGCCATCAAAATGGCAGCGGCCATCAGAGGCAAGGGAATGGAACTAAACTGACGACGATTCACGGTGGACTCCTGATATGAAGAAAATAATTTACTTAGCCGCATTGGCAGGCGTTTTGGCAGTGGGCGGCATAGCCTATGTGCTGTCGAGCGCACCATTGGCACCACAGAGCTCATTTGTCATGCTGGACGGGTCTAAACAAGATACCTCAAGCTTGAAAGGCAAAGTCACCTTGGTCAATTTTTGGGCCACCAGTTGCGTGACGTGCGTCGCAGAAATGCCCCGTATTATTTCCACGTTTGAGAAATACGCGCCCAAGGGCTTCGATACCATTGCGGTTGCGATGAGTTATGACCCACCGAGCTATGTCGTTAACTTTGCGCAAACTCGCGCACTGCCCTTTAGTGTGGCAATCGACAACACTGGTGCCGTGGCCAAAGCCTGGGGCGATGTGAAATTGACCCCCACCACGTTTATTGTCAATAAGCGTGGTGAGATTGTGAAGCGCTACGTGGGGGAACCTAATTTTGCAGAGCTCCACAGCCTCATTGAAGAACTGTTGGCGGAGACCTAACTTCAGCTTGAACATCACCAAGAGGTGATGGGCAAGCAAAAGTCCATCATGGGTCCATGCCACAACGCCAGAACAGATAAACGAGCGGTGGCGGCAACAATAAGGTTCTACGCCTTGTGCTGTTGCACCTTGTTTGGTATTGAAGCGCCATAAAATTGAGTTGGGGTTGGGAGGCCCGTTGAATGACGAATCGCAAAAATATCTTGGTCACTGGAGGCGCTGGCTACATTGGCAGTCACACCTGTGTCGCGCTGCTTGAAGCGGGTTACACCGTGACCGTGTTTGACAACTACTGCAACAGCAAGCCTGAGGCGCTGAACCGAGTGGAGCGCTTGACCGGCAAGTCATTGAACCGCGTTCAGGGCGACGTGCGCGATCGCGCCGCAATAGAAGATGCACTGCGCCAGAGCGACGCCAACGCGGTCATTCATTTTGCGGGGCTGAAAGCGGTGGGTGAATCAGGTGAGATCCCGCTGCACTATTACGACAACAATGTGGTCGGCACGCTGCGACTGTTGGAGGCGATGCAGGCTTGCGAGGTGAAAACGCTGGTGTTCAGCTCCTCCGCCACGGTGTATGGATCGCCGCAGTACCTGCCACTCACTGAAGACCACCCGCTGTCGGCCACTAACCCCTACGGGCGCACCAAGTTGGTCGTGGAAGACATGCTGCGCGATGCCTTTGCGGCCAATTCAGCGTGGCGCTTTGGTATCTTGCGCTACTTCAACCCGGTGGGTGCCCATGAGAGCGGCTTAATGGGGGAGGATCCTCAAGGTGTTCCCAACAATTTGCTGCCGTTTGTGGCTCAAGTGGCGGTAGGTCGGCGCGATTTTTTGAATGTGTGGGGCGATGACTATGAGACACCAGATGGCACAGGCGTCAGAGATTACATTCACGTGGTTGATTTGGCACTGGGCCACTTACGCGCTCTAGAAAAACTAGACAAAGCCGAGAGCGGTCTTTGCACAGCGGTCAACCTGGGCACGGGTGTGGGCTACAGCGTTCTCGACATGGTGCGCGCCTTTGCACAAGCCAGCGGGCAGCCCGTGCCCTACAAAATACAAGCCCGCCGCCCGGGTGACGTGGCCGCTTGCTACGCTGATCCGTCCTTTGCCAAGCAGTTTTTGGGCTGGGAAGCCGTACGCAATCTGCCCACGATGTGCTTGGATGCTTGGCGCTGGCAGCGCCAGAACCCACTGGGCTACGCCGATTAAAGCGACATTCATTTGCGCGCGCAGTGCCACCCCATGACCCGCGAAGTTCACGATTTAATGACGTGGCGCAGCGATGACTGTCTGGGTACTGCCTATAGTAGATTGACGGGTGCAAGCAACGCTATTTCGTCTTTAAATAAACGCAGACAGGAAGAAACACCATGACAAAAGGCATGATTTTGGCGGCAGGGCAAGGCTCACGGGTGCGTCCACTGACGCGCGATTTACCCAAGCCGATGATCCCCATTTTGGGCAAGCCCGTGATGGAATACCTGATAGAGCAGATGGCTCGGCACGGCGTCTGCGAGATCATGGTGAATGTCGCGTATCACCACCGTAAGATTGAAGACTATTTTGGCGACGGCAGCCGTTGGGGGGTAGAAATAGGTTATTCGTACGAAGGGGTTTTGGACAATGGCGACATCCTGCCCAAGCCACGCGGGTCCGCCGGCGGCATGCGACACATTCAAGATTTCTCGGGATTTTTTGACGAAACAACGCTGATCGTCTGCGGCGACGCGCTGGTGGACTTGGACATCACTGCAGCAGTGACAGAGCACAAAGAAAAAGGCGCTGTAGCCAGCGTGGTGGCACTGAACGTCGCACGCGATCAGGTGCAGCATTACGGCATTGTGGTGCCTGATGTGTCGGGAAGAGTGTGCTCTTTTCAAGAGAAGCCCATGCCCGATGCAGCGCGCTCAACCCTGGCCAGCACGGGTATTTACTTAATGGAGCCTAGCGTCATTAATCTGATTCCTCCAAAGGAAACGTTTGACATTGGGTCCCAGCTGTTTCCTTTATTGGTCGAAAAAAATCTCCCGTTTTACGTACAAAATCGCGATTTCAATTGGATTGACATTGGGCGGGTCAGCGACTATTGGTCGGTGTTTCAACGGGTGTTAAGCGGCGAGGTCGACAACATGAAGATTCCTGGACGCGAGGTCCGCCCCGGTGTCTGGGTGGGATTAAACACCCGCGTCGATTGGGAACATGTGCACATCGAAGGGCCGGTTTACATCGGTTCCAGTGTGAAGATTGAGCCAGGTGCGCGCATCATCGGACCCACTTGGATGGGCCACGGCAGTCACATTCGGGCTGGGGCCACGGTCGAACGAAGTGTGTTGTTTGACTACACACGGATTGGCGAAGGAATGGTGTTCCAAGACATGATTGTTTCGCCTGAGTATTGCGTACACCACAAAGGCGAGACGTTTTACCGCGGTGACGACAACTGCAACTTACGATGGAGTGACGCACGGGCCTGACTCACTTCAATCACCCCCACCGCTCAGCAATAGAAGACGATCAAAGGTGAAGAAGTATTTTGACCCGCGACAGGCGACAGGCGAGGATGACCACTACTCCTTACGGTAGGCGTCATGGCAGGTTTTACAACTCCCACCGGTGGCGCTGACTGCGGCCTTGATGCTGTCCAAATTACCTGTTTTTGTAGCGGCAGATAACTTCACCATTTCCGCCTGCATCTTGTTGGCATAGTCAGTGAATTTGGCCTTCTCTTTCCAAATTTCAGGTTTAGCCTGTGTGTCGCCTTTGTCGGTGCCATCGCCAAATGCGACCCAGGGTAGGCGACCGGTGAACTCGGCTACAGCCGCACTGTCCACAGCAACTTTGGCATCAAACGGGATTTTTCCACTGGCCATGCCCGCCACCCTTGAAAAATTTTGCTGCATCACAAACAAGGCACTCTGGCGGTACTTGATAGCATCTTCCACTTTCGCAAACTGGGCGTTGGCTTGGCCGTGTACGGCAAAGGCGGCAACAAGACTTAGCGACACGATGGGCTTCATAAAAACTCCTCCAAAGACAATGAAAATAAAGACTAAGGTAGCGAGTGTAGTGAAAAGCTCAATTTATCTGCTTCCTTGGTGTCCAATAGCGTTTAACACGCAACAATGAGGTCAGTATTGGCCATGTTTTTATTCATCATTCAGGAGTTTTAAGATGGCGAGCACTGTTCGTGTCTGGGATCTACCCACCCGGCTTTTTCACTGGTTGCTGACATTGGCCATCGTGGGACTGGTCGTTACGGCCCAACTGGGTGGTTTTGCGATGGACTGGCATTTTCGCCTTGGCTACACCGTTCTTAGCTTGCTGCTGTTTCGTCTGGTTTGGGGTTTTGTGGGCGGTCATTGGTCCAGGTTCTCGTCGTTCCTGTCTTCGCCCGCCGTGCTGTTGCGCTACATCAAAGGCGCAGGTCAGTCCAAACAGTCCCTAGGCCACAATCCCTTGGGTGCGCTTTCCGTTGTGGCCATGTTAATGTTTCTGGCACTTCAGGTCGCGAGCGGTCTGTTCAGCGACGACGAAATTTCCGCTTACGGACCGCTGGGCAAATTCGTGTCGAGCAACATCGTCGCCAGCGCGACGTACTATCACACCCAAATTGGAAAATTGGTGCTGCTAGCATTAATAGCCCTGCACCTTCTTGCTATTGGTTTCTACTTTTTCAGGAAAAAGACAAACCTGGTTGTCCCCATGGTGTTTGGTAACAAAGAGAGCGATAGTGAGGTCAAATCTTCGCGGGATGACCGAGTTTCCCGCGCTATCGCTTTCATGATTTTTCTGCTTTGCAGCGCGTTGGTTGCCTTGATCGTTAAGCTTGCTGGCTAAGCGTTGGTGAGCGCTGTCACACCAAGCATTTTGGAGGTCAGATCCGGGTGAATTCACACGCCATAGTCATTGCCAGAGAGCTATCGCCGGCTGAACTGATCCACGTGCGGTCGCTCTTTCAGGAATATGCTGATCGACTGGATGTTGACCTCAGTTTTCAAGATTTCAATAGCGAATTGGCGAAATTGCCAGGCGAATATGCAGAACCTAGAGGCGCGCTATTCTTAGCCACAGTGGATGGCGTTCCCGCAGGGTGTTGCGCATTGCGACCGCTGGACACGGTCGACTATTCCAATGCGTGTGAAATGAAACGATTGTTTGTTCGCCCCGAATTCAGACGCTTGGGCCTAGGTCGGCAGTTGGTTGAACGAACCATGGATACGGCGCGTATCGCCGGGTACGACTGCCTATTATTGGACACCCTAAGCGGCATGGAGACAGCTCGTGCTCTCTACCAAGAGTTAGGGTTTGAGGAAATTCCTCCGTATTATTTCAATCCTATTGAAGGTGCCCATTACTTAAAGGTACAACTTTAGGCACTGCCACCGAATCGCGTGGGAATGCCTAAAAATGAGAGCGCTTAGGCCTTAACTTGCTCCAACAGGGTGGCGGCATCACTCACCTCGAATTTGCCAGGACCTTCAATGTTCAATGTCATCACTTTGCCGTCTTTAACCAACATTGAATAACGATTGCTGCGCAGGCCAAGGCCCTTACCGGTCAAATCGAGCGTCAAGCCAGTTGCTTTGGTAAAGATGGCGTCACCATCGCCCAACATACGCACCTTGCCGTTCGCGCCGAGCTCACGAGCCCAAGCCCCCATCACGAACGCATCATTCACACTGATGCACCAAATTTCATCCACGCCCGCAGCGGTCAACTCAGGTAACTTCTCAATGAAACCGGGTACATGTTGGGCTGAGCAGGTGGGTGTGAACGCGCCTGGAAGCGCGAACAGTGCAATGGTTTTGCCCGCGCTAGCTTCGGTCACAGACACGGGGTTAGGTCCTAGGCTACAGCCCTCAGCCGCGACCTCGACAAACTCCATCAATGTGGTTGCGGGCAGGTTATCGCCAACTTTGATCATGTACTTCTCCAGTTTGAATGATATTGATTGCACAAACAGAAACGGCTCACATTGTGAGCCGCTTTTGAAAGACAGGTGGTATGTCGCCGTTAAAGGCTTAAACCAACACAGCCTTTTGAACCAAACGGGTTGCTACCCAGTTTTTGGTTTTAGAGATGGGACGACTCTCGGTGATCTCAATGACATCACCCAGTTTGAACTCACCATTTTCATCATGCGCGTGGTACTTGCTGGACTTACCAACAATTTTTCCGTAAAGCTCATGCTTCACGCGACGCTCAATCAGAACTGTGACTGTTTTCGCCCGCTTGTCGCTGACAACCTTGCCAACCAAGGTGCGCTTGAGGGATTTTTTAGCTTCCGTCATAGGTGCTCCTTATTTGGCGGATTTTTCAGCGCTTTGCTTTTCGACAAGAATCGTCTTGGCGCGAGCAATATCACGGCGCGCAGTGCGCAATGTAGCGGTGTTGTTAAGTTGCTGCGTGGCTTTCTGCATGCGAAGGCCAAAATGTGCTTTTTGCAAAGCTTTGACTTCTGCCTGCAAACCGGCTACGTCTTTTTGGCGCAATTCAGTAGTTTTCATATCATGTGCTCCTGATTACTGACCAATCATGCGTGCCACAAAAGTGGTGCGCAAAGGCAGTTTGGCAGCAGCCAAACGAAACGCTTCACGAGCCAACTCTTCTGAAACACCCACGATTTCAAAAACGATCTTACCGGGCTGAATTTCAGCAACGTAGTACTCGGGGTTACCTTTACCGTTACCCATGCGAACCTCTGCAGGCTTTTGGGAAATCGGCTTGTCAGGAAACACACGAATCCAGATGCGACCGCCACGTTTGACGTGACGAGAAATCGCGCGGCGAGCCGCTTCGATTTGACGTGCTGTCAGACGACCACGATCCGTACATTTCAGACCGAAATCACCAAATGCCACCGAGCTGCCTCGAGTAGCGATACCGGTGTTACGGCCCTTTTGCTCTTTGCGGTATTTCCGGCGAGCGGGTTGCAACATAATTATTCTCCTTTACCGTCAGCTGCTGCAGCTGGCGCGGCTACCTTGCGGACGCGCTGAACGGCGGGTTTGGTAGCATCGGCTCCGCGAGCCTCCGCAGGTTTATCGCTGCCATCGGCAGGGGCCGCGTTGGAGCCGACTGGGCGACGCGCACCGCGGGGAGCGGGGCGATCCGAGCCAGGACGGGCATCACGACGTGGACCACGAGGACGACGCTCATCATCAGTGCGAGTCTCAACGGCAGCTGGCAGGTCATTACGGCCCAACGTGTCGCCCTTGTAGACCCAAACTTTGACACCAATGATGCCGTAAGTTGTGCTGGCTTCCGATGTACCGTAGTCGATGTCAGCGCGAAGCGTGTGAAGTGGCACGCGACCTTCGCGATACCACTCGCAACGAGCGATTTCAATACCGTTCAAACGACCCGACGACATGATCTTGATGCCAAGGGCACCCAAACGCATGGCATTTTGCATCGCACGCTTCATGGCACGGCGGAACATAATCCGCTTTTCCAATTGCTGAGTAATGCTGTCGGCAATCAACTTGGCATCGATCTCGGGCTTGCGCACTTCTTCGATGTTGACGGCAACGGGGACGCCCAATTGGCGACCGAGTTCACGCTTCAAGTTTTCGATGTCTTCGCCTTTTTTGCCGATCACAACGCCCGGACGAGCCGAGAAAATGGTGATGCGTGCATTTTTGGCAGGTCGCTCGATCAGAACGCGAGAAACCGATGCGTTCTTGAGTTTGGCTTTCAGGTACTCGCGCACCTTGATGTCTTCAGCCAGCATGCCCGCGAAATCGCGGTCGCTAGCGTACCAACGTGAAGACCAGTTACGGCTGATCGACAAGCGAAAGCCGGTAGGGTGGATTTTTTGTCCCATATCTTCCTGGCCTCTTTCAGTTACCAACCGTCACGTACACATGGCACGTGGGTTTTCTGATTTGATTGCCGCGACCTTTGGCGCGGGCCGTGAAGCGCCGGAGCGAAGCACCTTGCTCGACAAAAATCGAAGTGATCTTCAATTCATCGATATCGGCACCGTCATTGTGCTCAGCGTTGGCAATAGCGGACTCCAGAACCTTTTTGATGATCACAGCAGCTTTTTTCTGCGTGAACTGCAAGATGTTCAAGGCTTGATCCACCTTCTTGCCGCGGATCAAGTCCGCGACCAAACGGCCTTTATCGACCGACAAACGAACGCCACGAAGGGTTGCACGTGTTTCCATGGTCACCTCCTTATTTTCTTTGGACTTTTTTGTCCGCTGGATGACCCTTGAAAGTACGGGTGAGCGCGAACTCTCCCAACTTGTGGCCAACCATTTGATCGGTGATAAAGACTGGCACGTGCTGTTTGCCGTTGTGCACCGCGATGGTCAAGCCGATGAAATCGGGCAAGATCATGGAACGGCGCGACCAAGTCTTAATCGGCTTTTTGTCTTTATTGGCAACGGCTTTATCAGCTTTAGCTACCAAATGATGGTCGACAAAGGGACCTTTTTTGAGAGAACGAGTCATTTACCTACCCCTTACTTCTTGCGACGCGACACGATCATGACCTGCGTGCGCTTGTTGTTGCGGGTACGGTAACCCTTGGTCAAATTACCCCAAGGATCGACTGGGTGACGGCCTTCGCCTGTCTTACCTTCACCGCCGCCGTGTGGGTGATCCACCGGGTTCATGACCACACCGCGAACGGTTGGGCGAATACCCTTCCAGCGAGTTGCACCCGCTTTACCCAAACGACGCAGACTGTGCTCTTCGTTAGCGACCTGACCCAAAGTGGCACGGCATTCAATGTGGATCTTGCGAACCTCACCCGAACGCATACGAACTTGAGCGTAGATGCCTTCACGAGCCAACAGCGTAGCGGAGGTGCCAGCAGAGCGTACGATTTGTGCACCCTTGCCGATTTGCAACTCAATGCAATGCACGATGGAGCCCACCGGGATATTGCGGATTGGCAAGGTATTGCCAACACGAATCGGCGCTTCTGCACCACTCATGATGGATGCACCCACTTCAAGGCCACGTGGCGCAATGATGTAGCTACGCTCACCGTCTGCGTAGCAAATCAGAGCGATGTGCGCGGAACGGTTAGGGTCATACTCAATACGCTCGACCTTGGCTGGAATGCCATCCTTGGTACGGCGAAAGTCAACCACACGATAGTGATGCTTGTGACCACCACCTTTGTGGCGAGTCGTGATGTGACCGTTGTTATTGCGACCAGCGTGTTGGAACTGAGGCTCCAACAACGGAGCATAGGGCTCACCCTTGTGCAAGTGGTCACGAGAAATCTTCACCATGCCACGACGGCCTGGTGAGGTTGGTTTCATTTTGATAACAGCCATGATTACGCAGCCTCCCCACCAAGGTTCAGCTCTTGACCGGGCTTGAGCGTCACGTAGGCTTTGCGAATATTGTCGCGACGGCCAACAGACTTGCCAAAGCGCTTGGTTTTGCCTTTAGTGTTCACCACAGAGACGCCTTTAACCTCGACTTTGAACATCAATTCCACAGAGGCCTTGATTTCATATTTGGTTGCGTCTTGCAGCACCTTGAAGGTAACTACATTGCTCTTCTCAGCCACCATCGTTGCCTTTTCAGACACGATAGGGCCAACCAGAACCTGCATCAATCGACCTTCGTCAAATTTGCTTGTATTGGGTCCGTGGCTCATGCAAACATCTCCTTGAGTTTGTCCATTGCAGCCTTGGTCACCAGCACCTTACGGTAATGAACCAGTGACACTGGGTCAGCGTAACGTGGCTCGACGACCAGCACGTTCACGAGATTGCGAGAAGCAAGGTACAGATTTTCATCAACCTCGTCCGCGATCACCATGACCGACTCCAAGTTCATCGCTTTGAACTTGGCTGCCAATGTTTTGGTTTTTGGTGAATCAACATTGAGTGAGTCCACCACAGCCAAACGGCCTTCACGCGCCAACTGAGAAAAAATGGCGGCCATACCGGCACGGTACATTTTCTTGTTGATTTTTTGTGTGAAGTTTTCGTCAGGCATGTTCGGGAAAATACGACCGCCTCCACGCCACAAAGGCGAGGACGTCATACCGGCGCGTGCGCGACCGGTTCCCTTTTGCTTGAACGGCTTCTTGGTCGAGTGCTTGACTTGTTCGCGGTCTTTTTGAGCGCGAGTGCCTTGCCGTGCGTTAGCTTGGAAAGCCACCACAATCTGGTGAACCAGATCTTCGTTGTAAGCGCGTCCAAAAACCGCTTCCGACGCTTCAAATTTAGAGGTCGATTGACCTTGCTCATTCAGGAGATCGATCTGCATCAATTCGCTCCTTTTGCATCAGCGTTTTTAGCTTTAACTTTGACGGCAGGCAAAACGGTCACAAAACCACCAGCCGAACCGGGAATAGCACCTTTGATCATCAGCAGTTGACGGGCTTCGTCGATGCGAATGACATCTAGGTTTTGCGTCGTGACAAGATCAACACCGAGGTGACCCGTCATGCGTTTACCAGGAAACACGCGACCGGGATCTTGTGCCATACCAATCGACCCAGGCACGTTGTGCGAACGGCTGTTGCCGTGCGATGCGCGCTGCGAAGACATGTGGTGGCGTTTGATGGTTCCTGCATAGCCTTTACCAATGGAAGTACCCTGCACGTCCACTTTTTGACCTACTGCGAATACGTCAGCAGCTGGAACTGATCCGCCTGCCTGGTATTTTGCTGCGGTTTCAGCTGCTACACGGAACTCTTGAATGATTTCACCGGCCTCAACACCTGCTTTTGCAAGGTGTCCAGCGATAGGCTTGGTCACGCGCGAAGCTTTACGCGAACCAAATGTCACCTGCAAGGCGACATAGCCATCATTCTCTTGGGTTTTAACCTGGGTCACGCGATTGTTAGAAACATCTACTACCGTGACGGGAATTGCATCCCCCTCATCAGTAAATAGGCGCATCATGCCAACCTTGCGCCCCAGCAACCCTAAGCGATTGCTAAGACTCATTTTTTTCTCCGTAACTTCCACCATTGCGACTGCAATTGGCCACAATGTTTTTGACATGGAAGACT
>JAGODZ010000193.1 GCA_017997975.1 Rhodoferax sp. | reverse complement strand
CAATGGGTATGGGTTGAGACTCGGTAGTATACATACACAGTTGAACGTATAAAATAATGGCTTGTTTGATGAACGCCTTAGTGTGAATGAAGGAGGGCTGTGATGGCGCGTTGTACCAAAGAAGAGGCTCTGGCTACCCGACACCGGCTGTTGGATGCGGCGGAACATGTGTTCTCAGAAAAAGGCGTGTCGCGCAGCTCTTTGAATGACATTGCGTTGGCCGCCGGTGCCACCCGAGGTGCTATTTACTGGCATTTCAAAAACAAAACAGATTTGTTTCACGCCATGATGGAGCGCATCACCATGCCCATGGAAGATGTGCTGCACCAAATTCAAGAGGAGGGTGACGCTGACCCGTTGGATCAGTTACAGCGTGCGCTCATGGAGGCGTTGCGCAAAATTGAGACTGATGCGCAGACGCGTCGGGTGTTTGAGGTGGCGATTCTCAAGGTTGAATATGTGGAAGAGCAGATTGAACTGCAAGACCGCCATCGCCAATGCCGTGACAGCGCGGTGCAACAAATGCAGCGCAGTTTGGAGCAGGCCTGCACGCGGCGCGGTGTGACGCTGCCGTGGCCTGCCGCAGCGGCGGCCCAGGGGCTGCACGCGCTCATGGATGGATTGATTCGCAACTGGCTGCTGGCACCCACCGCTTTTGGGCTGGTGGAGGTGGCGCAAGCCACGATGCAGGTCTATTTGAAGGGCTTGGGACTGAGGTCTGACGCCTTGAGGGGCGAACAGGCCATCCCCTAAACTCGCTCCCTATGTCGAAAAACTTGCAGATTTTGGGAATCGAGTCCTCGTGTGACGAAACGGGCGTGGCACTGGTGGCGTTGCGTGGCAACGACGTGCCCACCCTGCTGGCGCATGCCTTGTACAGCCAGATTGACATGCACCAGGCCTATGGCGGCGTGGTGCCGGAGCTGGCCAGTCGCGATCACATTCGCCGGGTGCTGCCATTAACCGAGCAGGTGTTGGCGCAATCCCATACAACCTTGGCGGACATTGACGTGGTGGCGTTCACCCGAGGGCCGGGCTTGGCGGGGGCTTTGTTGGTGGGGGCCGGCGTGGCCTGTGCGCTGGGCGCAGCGCTGGGTAAGCCGGTGCTGGGCGTGCACCATTTGGAAGGTCACCTGCTGTCGCCTTTCTTAAGCAATGATCCTCCCGAGTTCCCCTTTGTGGCGCTGTTGGTGTCGGGGGGGCACACGCAACTCATGCGGGTGCAGGGGGTGGGTTGCTATGAGATGCTGGGTGAAACGATTGACGACGCCGCCGGTGAGGCGTTTGACAAGTCTGCCAAGCTGTTGGGTTTGGGCTATCCCGGGGGGCCGGCGCTGTCAACGTTGGCAGAGCAAGGCAATCCAACCGCGTTCAAGCTACCGCGCCCGCTGCTCAAGAGTGACAACCTTGATTTTTCATTTGCAGGCCTTAAAACGGCGGTGATGGTTCAAGCCAAAAAACTGGCAGCGGCGCAGCACTGCACGGTTGAAGCCCTGCCTGTGCCGCTGCTGGCCGATTTGGCGGCGTCCACGCAAGCGGCGATTGTGGAAGTGCTGGTTAAAAAATCATTGATTGCGCTGAAGCAATCAGGATTGAAACGCCTGGTCGTGGCGGGTGGTGTGGGTGCCAACCGGCTGTTGCGTGAGCAATTGAACGCTGAGTGTGCCAAGCGCCAGATTCGCGTGCATTACCCCGAGCTGCATTTGTGCACCGACAACGGTGCCATGATTGCCATGGCCGCTGCCATGCGCCTGCAATCAGGCCAGCAAACCGCCAGCGAGGTGTACGCTTTTGACGTGAAACCCCGCTGGGCGCTGGATTCGATACAAATCAGCCTCTAGCCCAATCCCCACCTGCGCAAGCAGCTATTAAATAAATAGCGATCTCCAGGTGGGGCAGCAGGGGTATCAGTTGATCGTTAACTCGCTAACCCGGCTTATGGGAAGCAGTTTGCCTAATTTAACGCTCAGAACGCCGTCGGCCAGTTTGGCTTCGCTGGTGTTCAGGTCAATCTCTTGTGGTAACTCCAAAGCAAACTGGTAGTGGCGGGGCGCGCCTTCGCGGCTGTTGACCCGCACGGTGCTGCCCTCAATCCCAATCGTGAGCTGATCCTTGGGAACGCCGGGCACATCAAACGTCAGAGTGAATGAGGTTTCATCTTGCTCCGCGAGGCAGGACGCTTGCTGCTGTGGCTTGGGGCGTTGCTGCGCCTCAACCAAAAAGCGCTCCAGTGAACGACCCGCAGAAGCGTGACGTTGACGAGAAAATTCAGCAGGACTTGTGGTGGCAAAAAACATGGTGAAACTCCTTGTGTACACTGCGCGGCGTTCAACATGAACCTCCGCTTGCATTGAATCTGTGAGTGATTTGGCGGCTTTCAAGAGAGTTTTTAGTATGTTTATTTTTCCCCGCAACGCCTTGAAATTACTGGCGGTGGCGCTATGCGCGCCCGCACTGGCCATCGCGCAGGCCGACCCCGTTCCCATCAAAATTGCTGTGATTGAGGTCTTGAGTGGTCCCTTTGGTAACACGGGCGAAGCAGTATTTCGCAATCTGCAGTGGGCCGTCGAGCGGGTGAATGCCCGGGGCGGTGTCAAACTGCCCTCTGGCAATCGCCCGCTGGCCTTGCAACGCTTTGACAGCAAAGGCCAAGCGGAAGAGGCCTTGTCCACCTTGAAGTCATCCATTGATGACGGTGTTCAGTTTGTGATGCAGGGCAACTCGTCGGCCACTGCTTTGACGCTGATTGACGCGATCAACAAGCACAACGAACGCGAGCCGGGCAAACGGGTGTTGTTTCTCAATTACTCGGCGGGTGACCCAACGCTGACCAATGAGAAATGTAGTTTTTGGCACTTTCGCTTTGACGCCAACGCGGACATGCGCATGACTGCCTTGATGGAAGTACTCAAAGGCGACAAGGGCTTGAGCAGCGTCTACATCATTGGACAAGACTACAGTTTTGGTCACGCGGTCGCGCGCGAAGCTAAGCGCCAGCTGGGTGTGTTGCGGCCTGATGTGCGGTTGGTGGGGGATGAGTTGCACCCGATGGGACGGGTCAAAGACTTTTTACCCTATGCCACCAAAATCAAGGCCAGTGGGGCGCAGGCCGTGATCACGGGCAACTTTGGCAATGACTTGACTTTGCTGGTGAAAGCGGCCAAAGAAGTCGGGTTTGAGGGCAAGTTTTACACCTTTTATGGCAACGCGCTAGGTGCCCCCGCAGCCATTGGTGACGCTGGCATTGGCAACGTGGTGGCGGTGGCTGATTGGCTTCCCAATGTTCAAACCCCGCAAAGTGCCGCCTTTTACCAGTCCTTTCGGACGCGATTTCCAAAGCCAGCGGATGACTACGTGCACATGCGCATGCAGCTGATGGTCGAGGCGTTAGCGCAGTCCATTGAAAAGGCAGGGACGACCACTTCAGTCGCGGTGGCCAATGAGTTGGAACGGGCCAAGGTGACTTTTGCGGGTCAAACTGGTGTTATGCGGGCGTCAGACCATCAATTTCAGCAGCCGTTGGTGGTGGGGGTGATGGATCGGCAGGGCGCGCCGGGTGTGACGTTTGATGTGGAGGGGTCTGGCTACGGGTTTCGCGTCATCAAGACGCTGAGCGCAACTAACGCCCAATTGCCGACTAGCTGCAAAATGCAGCGACCGGCGTCGTGAACCCAAGGGTTGTGGTGTCGGAAACTGAGCTGAGGCTGTCACAACAGGCGTTGCCGTTCAGACTTTGATTTGATAAGAAAGAATTGAAAAATGCCTTACGTTGACTTTCTTCCGTCGTGGCCTTTGAGCTCCAACACGCTGTTGTTCTTCGGCATGCTTTTGTTTTTTGGCTCAATTGGTGGGTTTCTCGCGCACCGCTTATCTTGGCTGCCCAGTATTACCGGGTTCATGTTGGTGGGTTTTTTGGTCGGCCCCAATGTGATGGGTTTGGTGAGTTATGAAGAGTTGGCCAATTCGCGCATCGTGGTGGATGTGGCTCTGGGGCTGATTCTTTACCGATTGGGGTTGTCGCTGGATATCAAGCAACTGGTCCGTGATAAATCGTTGCTGGCCATTTCGGTGGTCGAAAGTGCTTTGACTTTCGCTGCGGTGTACTACGGTTTGGCTTGGGTCGGCGTTACCGGTCTGCCTGCCTCAGTGATCGCCGCCGTGGCAATCTCATCTTCGCCCGCCGTGTTGATCCACGTGGCCCATGAGTTAGGGGCTTCTGGCCCCGTGATTGATCGTGCGGAGTCGCTGGTGGCGCTGAACAATGTGATCGCTTTCATGGTGTTTGCTGCCTTGTTGCCTGGTTTGTATGCGGAAGGTAAGGCACCTCTTGAGACGGTCATTGGTGCTCCGTTGTACAGCTTCTTGGGTTCTGCGGCGCTGGGTGGTGTGGCGGGCGTGGTGTTGCACTACACCGCTCGCAAATTCAAGAGCGCGACTCAATACCACTTGGCATTGGTGATTGGCGCGGTGGTGTTCACTCTGGGTGCGTCGATGATGCTGCATCTCTCCACCCTCTTTGCACCGCTGGTTCTGGGTGTTGTCGTGCGCGGTATTGAGCGCAAGGACCTGATTTCAGGGATGGAGTTTGGGCCTGCGTTTGAGTTATTTTTCATTGCCTTGTTCGTGTATGCGGGCGCTAACTTGCACGTTGCCGAAATGGTTCAATATGCACCGGCGGCGGCCATTTTTGTAGTCGGTCGTGCGGCGGCGAAATGGTTTGGAGTGGGTGCCACGTCCTACCTGTTTCGACTGCCTGTGCGCCAAAGTGCGACCACCGGGCTGCTTTTGTTGCCCATGGCGGGCTTGGCGATTGGGTTGGTGAACACCACCGTAACCTTGTTTCCTCAACATGGAGCCGTTGTTAGCTCCATCGTGCTGGCTGCCGTGGCGGTCATGGAAACCATTGGCCCGCCCATTGCCGCGCGTGCGCTGCGTTTGTCTGGGGACTCTCTGGCTGGTGACGACTCGCCGGAAGAGGGGACGCCGCACTGACCCATGGGGGCGAGCCTGCACAGGCTATAATCGTTGGGCTTTGCATGTCGCAGAGCGCACGTTAGGGGCCATTCCAGCGCCTGACGCAAGTTGTAAATAATTAGCAGGAAATAAAATGATCGCATCCAGCATCAAAGCCGCTGTCGTCAAAGACAACGCTCGTCAAGCCGGTGACACCGGTAGCCCAGAAGTGCAAGTCGCACTGCTGACCGCTCGTATCAACGAACTCATGCCTCACTTCAAGACCCACGCCAAAGACCACCACGGTCGTCGCGGTCTGTTGCGCATGGTGAGCCGCCGCCGTAAGCTCCTTGACTACCTGAAGTCCAAAGATGCGGACCGTTACCTTGCCCTCATCGCCAAGCTGGGTCTGCGCAAATAAGCGATTGCTTGAATGACAAACGCCTGAGTTAGCTACCTAACTCAGGCGTTTTTTACTTCGGAGACGGCAAAAACGGAGCGAAGCTGTGTCATTCCATAGTGAAATTGCATCGTTAATTCGATTTTCTATGGAATGGCATCGTGTTCTGTGGTGCTGAATCCGGGCTTGGGTGAGGTGGCCTGCACCTCCCACTATGACCAGGAGATAGAAAAATGAGTATTTTCAACAAAGTCACAAAAACTTTCCAATGGGGTCAGCACACCGTCACCATGGAGACTGGCGAAATCGCCCGTCAATCCACGGGCGCCGTGCTGCTGGACATGGACGGTACCGTGGTGTTGGCCACGGTGGTTGCCAAAACGACTGGCAAGCCCGGTCAAGATTTCTTCCCGCTGACCGTTGATTACCTTGAGAAATCCTACGCCGCTGGAAAAATCCCCGGCAGTTTCTTCAAGCGCGAAGGTCGCCCCAGCGAATTTGAGACCTTGACCAGCCGCCTGATCGACCGCCCGATTCGCCCCCTGTTTCCTGAAGGTTTTTTCAACGAAGTGCATGTGGTCATCCACACGCTGTCGTTGAACCCTGAAGTCGATGCCGACATTGCGGCCCTGATTGCCACCAGTGCGGCGTTGTCGATCAGCGGTATTCCATTCAGCGGCCCCATCGGCGCAGCCCGTGTGGGCTATGTCAATGGTGAGTACGTGTTGAACCCCGGTCAAACGGCACGCAAAGACTCCATCATGGATTTGGTCGTGGCGGGTACCGAAGCCGCCGTTTTGATGGTCGAGTCCGAAGCACAGCAGCTGTCTGAAGAGATCATGCTGGGTGCTGTCGTGTTTGGTCACGCGCAAGGCAATGTGGCCATCAATGCCATCCACGACTTGGTTCGTGATGCCGGTAAGCCGATGTGGGACTGGAAAGCCCCGGCCAAGGATGAGCCGTTGATCGCCAAGATTGATGGATTGGCCAAGGACAAGCTCGTTGCCGCCTACCAAATTCGCAACAAGCAAGCCCGTACTCAAGCTTGCCGCACCGCTTACGCTGAAGTCATGGCAGCGCTCAAAGCAGAAGGCGCCGCCTTTGATGCGGTGGCCATTGAAGGCTTGCTGTTTGACATTGAAGCCAAGATCGTGCGCAGCCAAATTTTGGCCGGCGAGCCGCGCATTGACGGTCGCGACACCCGTACCGTTCGCGCCATCGAAATCCGCAACAGCGTTTTGCCA
>JAGODZ010000192.1 GCA_017997975.1 Rhodoferax sp. | reverse complement strand
CATCTGCCGTTTTAGGCACCATCAAACCGACATCCGCATCCAAAAACTCTCGATCGACCACCAAGTGAACGCCTTGGCTTGGTGCCAGCATGGGTTTTGTCGAACTTTTACCATCTACGTCGTTGACCGCACCATCTTTGACCCTCAACTCATCGACCCAAACACCGGCGGCGTTCACCACGCAGCCCGCTGAGATCGTGAATGCAGCACCCGACAAGGAATCAACACACCGCAGGCCGTTGATCTTTCCATGGTCGTAAAGCAACTCTTCGGCTCGACAATAGTTAATGAGCAAAGCACCTCGTGCAGCAGCGGTTCGCGCCAATGCCAAGGCCAGCCGGGCGTCATTGAACTGCCCGTCCCAGTACTTCACCCCGCCTTTGAGTCCACCGGGCAAGGCGGTTGGTAACTGCGCCAGCGTTTCAGAGCGGCTGAGTAACTCGGTGCGCCCCAAACCCGCTTTGCCTGCGAGGGCGTCGTACATCTTGAGACCCACACCGTAGAAAGGCGTCTCCCACATTTTGTAGGACGGCATGATGAATGACAGCGGTTGTGCCAAGTGAGGCGCGTTGTTCAGCAGCGTCGTGCGCTCATGCAAGGCCTCGCGCACCAATGAAATATTGCCTTGTGCCAGATAGCGCACGCCACCGTGCACCAGCTTGGTCGATCGAGAAGAAGTGCCTTTGGCAAAGTCATCCGACTCCACCAACACCACGCTAAAGCCCCGCGCCGCAGCATCAAGAGCCACCCCCAACCCCGTTGCCCCCCCTCCCACAATGGCGATGTCGTAGTGATGCGGCTGGGCAAGCCGCGCCAGCAAATCCTTGCGGAGGGTCGGTAATGGCGTTGTATCGGTTGACATAGTCATCAGAAGTCGATTCAAGTTTAGAGCGCGGAAAAATGCGTAAAGGCATTCGTTGAATAGATTATTATTCCATTTGATTCGGTTCTGCGCGTTAATTACCCTATCAAGACTCCTTTTAATTCGTTTTAAGCGTGTCTCATTGAGCGCTAGGCCTTCAACACCATCAAAGTACTCCCATGAATCCCAACCCCAGACAACTCAAACTGCTTGCCGTGGTTCAAGCCCGCGGCTCCGTGACGGTGGAGTTTTTGGCAGACACCCTCGGCGTGACGCTGCAAACGGTGCGGCGCGATATTCAACGCATGGCCGACGAGGGCTTGCTGACGCGCTTTCATGGCGGGGTTCGCGTGCCTAGCTCCACGATTGAAAACATGGCCCACCCGCAACGCGAAAGCCTGAATGTGCAGGGCAAGCAGCGCATCGCCCAAGCCATCGCCTTGGCCGTGCCCAACGACTGCTCGCTCATTTTGAACATTGGCACCACCACGGAAGCCGTGGCACGGGCGCTGCTTCAGCACACCGGCTTGCGCGTCATCACTAACAACCTGAATGTGGCGATCATCTTGAGCGCCAACCCCCAATGCGAAGTCATCGTGGTGGGTGGCGTGGTTCGACGCCGCGATCAGGGCATCGTTGGCGAAGCCGCCGTGGACTTCATTGGCCAGTTCAAGGTCGACATTGCCGTCATTGGTATTTCCGGCATCGAAGACGACGGGTCACTGCGCGATTACGACTACCGTGAAGTCAAGGTGTCACAAACCATCATCTCCCACGCCCGCGAGGTCTGGCTGGCGGCAGATGTGAGCAAATTCAACCGCCCCGCCATGGTCGCCGTTGGACACTTGTCGCAGATTGACCGCTTGTTCACTGACGCGCCGCCGCCCGAGCCTTTTCCCGCCTTGCTGGACGAGGCTCAAGTGCGTTGCGACATTGCCGCCCCCTGAAAACATCTTCTTTTTCCACCGATTACCGAGCGTTCACCATGACCTACCTACTTGCCCTCGACCAAGGCACCTCCAGCTCTCGCAGCATCGTCTTTGACGCCGCTGGGCGCACGGTGGCGCAATCCCAGCGGGAGTTGAACCAGATTTACCCCCAACCGGGCTGGGTGGAACATGACCCGCAAGAAATTTGGCGCACCCAACTGGCCACCGCCCGCGAAGTGCTGCTCAAGGCGGGCATTGAAGCCAAGGACGTGCGCGCCATTGGCATCACCAACCAGCGGGAAACCACGGTGGTGTGGAACCGCCGCACCGGACTGCCCATTCACCACGCCATCGTTTGGCAAGACCGCCGCGCTGAACCCACTTGCATTGATTTGCGTGAACGCGGCTTGGCAGACACCATTCGACAAAAAACGGGATTGCTGGTGGATGCCTATTTTTCAGGCACCAAACTCAAATGGTTATTGGACAACGTGCGCGGTGCCCGTGCGCTGGCAGAAAACGGCGAGCTGGCGTTTGGCACCGTGGACAGCTGGTTGATGTGGCGCCTGACCAACGGCGCAGTGCACGCCACCGACGTGAGCAACGCGGCACGCACCATGCTCTTCAATGTGCACACCAACCAGTGGGACCCGGAGCTACTGCAAGCGCTGGATATTCCCGCCGCCCTGATGCCGGTTGTTCACCCTTCCAGCGCGCACTTTGGCGAGGTGAGCGCGGACCTGCTGGGCCATGCGATACCCATTGGCGGCGTGGCGGGGGACCAGCAAAGCGCGTTGTTTGGGCAGGCCTGCTTCACGGCCGGCATGGCCAAAAACACCTACGGCACGGGTTGCTTCATGCTGATGCACACGGGCGACCAGTTCAAGACCTCGCACAACGGCTTGATCACCAGCGCAGCCGCCCAACCGTCCCGCTCCCCCGCTTATGTGTTTGAAGGCAGCGTCTTTGTGGGCGGTGCCGTGGTGCAGTGGCTGCGTGATGGACTCAATGCCATCAAAGGCAGCGGTGAAGTTCAAACGCTGGCCGAAAGCGTGCCGGACGCAGGTGGCGTGATGATGGTGCCCGCATTCACTGGCTTGGGCGCGCCGTACTGGAACCCCGATGCGCGGGGCACCATCACCGGGCTGACACGCGGCAGCACCGTGGCCCATATTGCACGGGCGGCGCTGGAGAGTATTGCCTTTCAAAGCGCGGCCCTGCTGCAGGCCATGAGCCGCGACGCGATTGACGCGGGCATCGCCCCCGTGTCTGAACTGCGTGTGGATGGCGGTGCCTGTATCAATGACCTGTTGATGCAATTCCAAGCCGACTTGCTGGGCATTCCCGTGGTGCGTCCGGCCGTCACTGAAACGACCGCCTTGGGCGCGGCTTATTTGGCGGGTCTTTCCACCGGTGTTTACACAAGCACGGACGAACTGTCGGATCTGTGGCAGGCCGACCGGCGCTTCCTGCCCACGCTGGCCCCGCACCGGGCCAAAGAACTCATGGCGCGTTGGGAGCA
Organism: Rhodoferax sp.; assembly: GCA_017997975.1. Lineage (GTDB taxonomy): Bacteria > Pseudomonadota > Gammaproteobacteria > Burkholderiales > Burkholderiaceae_C > Rhodoferax. Next base: position 3,304 of record JAGODZ010000192.1, on the reverse strand, counting down.
TGCGGTGCGGCAAACGGTGGCGCTGTAGTCGCCGTGAGGGCTTCGTTTTTGATTAGACTCGTTTGATTTGGCGGCCATTCCATGGCCCACAACGGAGAGACGCATGAACGAACGCATGGCATTCATTGGCGGGGGCAACATGGCCAGCGCCATCATTGGCGGGCTGATCGCCCAAGGCACACCCGCTGCGCACATTGACGTGGTCGAGCCCTTTGCGGACGCCCGCGCCAAGCTGCTCAGCAGCTTTGGCATCACCGCCCACGCAGAAGCCGGTGCCTTTCTGATGTGTTTGAAGGCAGCGTCTTTGTGGGCGGTGCCGTGGTGCAGTGGCTGCGTGACGGGCTCAATGCCATCAAAGGCAGCGGTGAAGTTCAAACGCTGGCCGAAAGCGTGCCGGACGCAGGTGGCGTGATGATGGTGCCCGCGTTCACTGGCTTGGGCGCGCCGTACTGGAACCCCGATGCGCGGGGCACCATCACCGGGCTGACACGCGGCAGCACCGTGGCCCATATTGCACGGGCGGCGCTGGAGAGTATTGCCTTTCAAAGCGCGGCCCTGCTGCAGGCCATGAGCCGCGACGCGATTGACGCGGGCATCGCCCCCGTGTCTGAACTGCGTGTGGATGGCGGTGCCTGTATCAATGACCTGTTGATGCAATTCCAAGCCGACTTGCTGGGCATTCCCGTGGTGCGTCCGGCCGTCACTGAAACGACCGCCTTGGGCGCGGCTTATTTGGCGGGTCTTTCCACCGGTGTTTACACAAGCACGGACGAACTGTCGGATCTGTGGCAGGCCGACCGGCGCTTCCTGCCCACGCTGGCCCCGCACCGGGCCAAAGAACTCATGGCGCGTTGGGAGCATGCGGTGCGGCAAACGGTGGCGCTGTAGTCGCCGTGAGGGCTTCGTTTTTGATTAGACTCGTTTGATTTGGCGGCCATTCCATGGCCCACAACGGAGAGACGCATGAACGAACGCATGGCATTCATTGGCGGGGGCAACATGGCCAGCGCCCTCATTGGCGGGTTGATGGCCCAAGGCACGCCCGCCAGCCACATTGACGTGGTCGAGCCCTTTGCTGACGCGCGCGCCAAGCTGCTCAGCAGCTTTGGCATCACCGCCCACGCAGAAGCCGGTGCCTTTCTGGCCAGCGCCGATTTATTGGTGTGGGCCGTGAAGCCCCAAACTTTCAAAGAAGCGGCGGCCGCTGTGCGCGCCCACAACCACAACGCCTTGCACCTGAGCGTGGCAGCGGGCATTGCCAGCGACAGCATCGCACGCTGGCTGACAAGCGAGCGGGTGGTGCGCGCCATGCCCAACACACCGGCTCTCATTGGCAAGGGCATCACCGGCCTGTTTGCTCGGAACGCTGTCACTGAGTCCGATAAAGCCCTGGTCAATCAGGTCATCACCACCACGGGCGAGTTCCTCTGGCTGGACGCCGAGGCGCAGCTGGACGCGGTCACCGCCCTGTCGGGTTCTGGCCCGGCCTACATGTTTTACTTCATGGAAGCCATGACCACGGCTGGCGTCGAGATGGGCCTGCCCAAAGACACGGCCTACCAGCTGGCCGTGGCCACCTTCAGAGGCGCAGGTGAATTGGCGTACCGCTCGCACGAAGCACCCGAGGTGCTGCGCGCCCGGGTCACCTCCAAGGGCGGCACCACGTATGCAGCGCTGTCGTCCATGGAGCAGGACGACATCAAGGGTCAATTTGTGCGCGCCATGCACGCCGCTGGACAGCGAGCCAAGGCCTTGGGTGAGGAATTTGGCGCGGATTGATCGAACGCCGGACCCGCCCCGGCAACGCCTCAGGCCAACGTGGTGCTGGCCACCACGCCCACAAACAGCGTGAAACCCAGCCAGTGATTCAAACGAAAGGCCTTGAAACAGCCCTCTCGGGTGCGGGTGCGAATCAAAGTGAAATGCCAAACCACCTGTGCCAGCGCCAGCACAATTGCTATATAAAACAGAGCGCCTGACGCAGATGCATCAAGCGTTATAGCCCAAATACCTATATAAAAAACGTAACAGGCCATGATCACCGGCACATCCCAACGCCCCAGCGTGATGGCGGAGGTTTTCATGCCAATGCGCAAATCGTCATCCCGGTCCACCATGGCGTACTCGGTGTCATAGGCCACCACCCACAGCAGGTTGCCCAGCAGCAACACCCACGCCAGCGGCGGCACGCTCGTCGGCATGGCTGCCCAACTGAACACCCCATTGCCCAGCACGGCCGCAAAGGCCATCGGAATGCCAAAGCTAAAGGCCACCCCCAGCACCGCCTGCGGCATGGAGACAAAACGCTTGGCATAGGGGTAAATCAACGTCACCGCCAAAGCGAGAACTGACCACGCCACCGTCACGGCGTTGGTCGTCAGCACCAGCAAAAACGCCAGTACCGCCAGTCCCGCACCCAGCCCCAGCGCTTCTTTGACCGTCACCGCACCCGTGGTGACCGGTCGCCCTGCCGTGCGCTTGACGTGGCGGTCAAACTCGCGGTCGGCCACATCGTTGATGCAACAGCCCGCGCTGCGCATCAGAATGGTGCCCAGCGTGAACACCGTGATCAAATGCCAGCCCGGAAACCCGCCCGCCGCCACCCACAGCGCAGTGAGCGTGGGCCACAGCAGCAGCAGCCAGCCCGCCGGGCGGTCCCAACGGATCAGGGCCAAATACAAAGACGCTTTGCTGGGCGACGCGGGACGGTTCAAGGTCGCGTTCACAAGCCCACGTGGCGCAGGTCCAAGCGCCCTCCCTGCATCGGCGGGCACCAGAAGAACGCGCCTGTCACGGGGTGCGAGAAGGTGAACAGCGCATCGGTCACGCCGTCGTCCAAGCCCGCCATGCGACGCATCTGCACTTCAAACGCGTCAAACGACTTGCCGAACGACACAAACACCAATCCCGCACTTTGCCCCTCAGACCAAGGCATGGAGCGCCGAACCACAAAAGCAGCGGGCTCAAAGCTTTCCTGCTCCACCCGCTTCACGTGGGCGGACGCGGGGGCGTTGGCCAACTCTTCGTTGTCGCGGCGTCGCCGCCCATAGGTGTGGTCCTGCTCGATGCCCGTCATCGCCTCAAACGCGTCCAGGTTGTGAACCCACTGCTGCACGGCCATGAAGGTCGATCCGTCCAGACCCGGCCCAGCGCCTTGCAGCACCGCTGCCGCAAGGGCCTCATCACCATCGGGGTTCTCCGTGCCGTCTTCGTAGCCCGTCAAATCCCGTCCGTGGCCATTGGGGCCTTTGCCATGGCGGAAGGCGTCAATCAATTTCTCCAAGTGAAACGCGGGCGAGAGCGC
>JAGODZ010000191.1 GCA_017997975.1 Rhodoferax sp. | reverse complement strand
GGGCATGGTGATGCGTTCCATCATGGCGTGAAACAAATCAGTTTTGTTTTTGAAATGCCAGTAAATGGCACCTCGGGTGACACCGGCAGCCAACGCAATGTCATTCAAAGAACTGCGCGACACACCTTTTTCTGAGAACACATGCTCCGCCGCATCCAGCAAACGGTGTCGGGTGGCCAAGGCCTCTTCTTTGGTACAACGCGCCATCGCAGCCCTCCTTCATCCACCCTAAGGCATTCATCAAACAAGCCATTATTTTATACGTTCAACTGTGTATGTATACTACCGAGTCTCAACCCATACCCATTGGGGTGCAAAATAGTTGCCACCTCAAGTTTTTCCGGACCCTCCCCATGCCCACACTTCGCTCTCGGCTGCACGCTGGCGTGCCTCAAGCCCACGCCCTCCAACGAACTCTGGCCCTGAGCGCCCTGGGGCTTGTCGCCCTGCTGGTGGGTTGTGGCCCCAAAGCCGCCGCCCCCGCCGGACCGCCGGGTGGCATGCCCCCCGCTGAAGTCGGCGTCGTGACCGTCACTCCTGGCGATGTCGGGTTGATCACCGAGCTGCCGGGCCGCTTAGAAGCGTCTCGCGTGGCACAGGTCAGGGCTCGCGTGGCTGGTATTGTGCAAAAACGACTTTTCCGCGAAGGCGGCGATGTGAAAGCTGGCCAACCCTTGTTTGAGATTGACGCCAGCCCCTACCAAGCCACCTATGCCAGCGCGCAAGCTAACCTTGCCAAGGCCGAGGCCAACCTGATGCAGGCCAGCGCCTTGGCCGAGCGATTCAAACCCTTGGCCGCTGCCAAAGCCATTAGCGAGCAAGAGTTTGTGGCCTCGCAAGCCGCGCAAAAACAAGCCGAAGCCGATGTCGCCATCGGCAAAGCCGCTGTTCAAAGCGCACGCATCAACGTCAATTACGCCGCAGTCACCGCCCCTATTTCCGGCCGCATTGGGCGCGCGCTGGTCACAGAAGGTGCACTGGTCGGCCAAGGGGAAGCCACCCCGCTGGCCGTGATTCAGCAAACCAACCCCATGTTCGTCAACTTCACCCAGTCTGCCGGTGACGTGATGAAACTGCAGCAAGCCATGCAGGCGGGGCAACTCAAGCGCGCCAATGGCACCCAAGCCGCCAGCGTGAAGCTGGTGCTAGAAGATGGCAGCGAATACGCCCGCGACGGCAAACTGCTGTTCACCGACTTGACGGTGGATGCCACCACTGGGCAAATCACCCTGCGCGCTGAAGTGCCCAACCCCGATGGCGTGTTGCTACCTGGCCTGTATGTGCGTGTGTTGCTGGAGCAGTCTCAGGTAAGCAACGCCATCACCTTGCCGCAGCAAGCGGTGACTCGGTCCAACAAGGGCGACTCCGTCATGGTGGTCGATGCCGAGGGCAAAGCCGCCCCGCGCCCTATCAAAGTGGGGGGCCAGCAAAACGGCAAGTGGGTCGTTCTGGACGGCCTGAAAGCAGGAGATCAAGTCATGGTGGACGGGTTCCAAAAATTGCGTGGCGGTGCGCCCGTGAAGGCCGTGCCGTGGACCGCCCCCGGCGCAGCCAAGCCCGCACCGGCTGAAAAAGCCGCGAGCTAAGGAACCCCCATCATGGCTAAATTTTTCATTGACCGACCCATCTTTGCGTGGGTGATTGCCCTGTTTGTGATGGTGCTTGGTGCTGTGTCGATCACGCAGCTGCCGGTGTCCCAATACCCGCCCGTTGCACCGCCGGCCATCGTCGTGTCTGCGGCTTACCCGGGTGCTTCGGCGCAAACGCTGGAAGACAGCGTGTTGTCTGTCATCGAGCGTGAGATGAATGGCTCGCCAGGCCTGATTTACATGGAATCGGTGGCGCAGGCCAACGGCTCTGGCAGCATCACCCTCAGCTTTGAGCCCGGCACCGACCCTAACCTCGCTCAGGTGGATGTCCAGAACCGACTGGCCCGAGCCACACCACGCCTGCCCGCCATCGTGAACCAACAAGGCGTTCGCGTGGACAAGTCGCGTGGCAACTTTTTGCAGGTGGTGATGCTGTCAGGGGCCGACGACTCGCTGGACCCCATCGCCTTGGGCGACTTTGCGTCGCGCAGCGTCGTACCCGAGCTGCAGCGCCTGCCTGGCGTCGGCCAAGTCCAACTGTTCGGCACCGAACGGGCCATGCGGGTGTGGATTGACCCCGCCAAGTTGCTTGGCTACAAACTCTCCGCAGCCGACGTCACCACCGCCATCCGATCACAAAACGCGCAGGTGTCGGCGGGAGAAATTGGCAGCCTACCGAACGTCGCAGGCCAAGGCATTGCCGCCACGGTGATCGTGAACGGCCAGCTGTCAAGCGAAGAAGAATTTGGCAAGGTGGTTTTACGCGCCAACGCAGACGGCTCCACGGTGCGCCTGAAAGACGTGGCCCGCATCGAACTGGGCGCGCAGACCTATGGCACATCCGCCCGCCTGAATGGCAAACCGGCCACTGGCATTGCCATTCAGCTGTCTCCCAGCGGCAACGCCTTGGCCACGGCCAAAGCAGTGCGCAACAAAATGCAGGAGCTGGAGCGCTTCTTTCCCCAAGGCATGAGTTGGAGCGTGCCTTACGACAGCTCTCGCTTTGTCGACATCTCCATCAAACAGGTGGCGGTCACCTTGCTGGAAGCAATTGCCTTGGTGTTCTTGGTGATGTACCTCTTTTTGCAGAACATTCGCTACACCGTGATTCCCACCATCGTGGTGCCTGTGGCACTGCTGGGCACCTTTGCCTCGCTGCTGGCGCTAGGCTACTCCATCAACGTGCTGACCATGTTCGGCATGGTGCTGGTGATTGGTATTGTGGTGGATGACGCCATTGTGGTGGTCGAAAACGTCGAGCGCATCATGAGCCAAGAGGGGCTGTCGCCGCGAGAAGCCACACACAAGGCCATGGGCCAAATCTCAGGTGCCATTGTGGGTGTGACTGTGGTGCTGATTGCGGTGTTTGTACCGCTGGCCTTCTTCAGCGGCTCGGTCGGTAATATTTACCGCCAGTTTGCGACGGTGATGGGCGTGTCGATTGCGTTCTCCGCGTTCTTTGCGCTGTCGCTCACACCCGCTTTGTGCGCGACCTTGCTCAAGCCCGTAGAAGCCGGTCACCATCATGAAAAAAAGGGCTTCTTCGGTTGGTTCAACCGCGGCTTTGCTCGCACAGCCAAAGGCTATGAGTCTGGCGTGGCCGGACTTTTGCCTCGCGCGGGACGCTCTTTGATCATCTACGCCCTCATCATTGCAGCCGCAGCGGTGGTTTACACGCGCTTGCCTACCTCGTTTTTACCGAACGAAGACCAAGGCACCCTGCTGGTCAACGTGCAGCTGCCCCCAGGGGCGACCTTAGAGCGCACCACGGCCGTGATGGCCCAAGTGGAAGGTTTCATGCTGAAGCAGCCCGAAGTGCAAAGCATGATTGGCATTTTGGGCTTCAGTTTCTCAGGACAAGGCCAAAATGCGGCACTGGCGTTTGTGACGCTGAAAGACTGGGCCGAACGCAGCGAACCCAGCAACTCTGCGGATGCCTTGGCGGGCCGTGCGTTTGGCGCTTTGTCTGGCATTCGGGATGCCTTCATCTTCCCCTTGAGTCCTCCCGCCATTCCCGAACTGGGCTCCTCGTCAGGCTTTAGTTTTAGGCTGCAAGACCGTGCCGGTTTGGGCCGCGAGGTGCTGTTGGGGTCTCGCAATCAACTGCTGGGCATGGCCGGTAAAAGCAAAGTGCTGACGTCCGTGCGCCCGGACGGACTTGAAGATGCGCCGCAACTTCAAATTGACATTGACCGAGACAAAGCCAACGCCTTAGGCGTCAGTTTTGACGCCATCAACAGCGTCATCTCCACTGCCTTGGGCTCCAGTTATGCCAACGATTTTCCCAACGCAGGCCGACTCCAACGCGTGGTGGTGCAGGCTGACGCACCGGCCCGCATGCAGCCCGATGACTTGCTCAAACTCAACGTCCTGAACAGCCAAGGCCAAGCCGTGCCTCTGGCCGCTTTTGTGCGCACCAGCTGGGTCAGCGGGGCCATGCAGACGGTACGTTACAACGGCTACCCTTCGATGCGCATCAGCGGCAGCGCTGCACCTGGTTTCAGCACGGGAGACGCCATGATGGAGATGGAAAGCTTCGCCGCTCAATTGCCGAAAGGCATTGGCTTTGAATGGACCGGACTGTCTCGCGAAGAAAAACTGGCCGGTTCGCAAGCGATCATCTTGTATGGCTTTGCAATTTTGGCCGTCTTCCTTTGTTTAGCGGCCTTGTATGAGAGCTGGAGCATTCCTCTGACCGTGGTGATGGTGGTGCCCTTGGGCATTCTGGGCGTGTTATTGGCCACGCTGTTGCGCAACTACTCCAACGACGTGTACTTCCAGGTAGGGTTGATTACCATCATTGGCCTGTCGTCCAAAAATGCGATTTTGATCATCGAATTTGCCAAAGACTTGCAAGCCCAAGGCAAGAGCGCAGTGGCTGCCGCGTTGGAAGCGGCCCACTTGCGGTTTCGACCGATCATCATGACCTCACTGGCGTTCACACTGGGCGTGCTGCCGCTGGCCTTGTCCACCGGTGCAGGCTCAGCCAGCCAGCGCGCTATTGGCACCGGCGTGATCGGCGGCATGATCACTGGCACCCTATTGGCGGTGGTGTTCGTGCCTGTGTTTTTTGTGGTGGTGCGCCGTATTTTCAAAGGCAGTGAACGCCAACATCGCTTTGATGCCGAACACGTCCACCAAGAAGGAGGGAAGTCCCATGGTTAAGTTCTCCCAAGACGTCTCACGCCGGATTTTGGCCCCCTTGGCGGCTGCTCTGGTGCTCGCAGGTTGCGGCAGCCTCACGCCCACCTACGAGCGCCCCGAAGCCCCCATTGCCCCGCAATGGCCTGAAGCGTCACTCAACCCCAGCACAGCCGGCGCCCCTGCTGCGGCTGATCTGGCATGGCAGTCGTTTTTTGCCGACGCCACTTTGAACGATTTGATTCAAACCGCGCTCACCAACAACCGTGACCTGCGCGTGGCCGTGCTGACTATTGAACAAGCCCGCGCCCAACTTGGACTGCGCCGCGCCGACCAACTGCCCACACTCAACGCCACCGCCACGGGCTCACGCGCGCCCAACAACTCCGGCGGCATCACCAGCAACTACGCGGCCGGTTTCACGATGACCGCCTATGAGTTGGACTTTTTCAACCGAGTGGGGAGCTTAAAAGAGCAGGCCTTGGCCCAGTATTTGGCAACCCAAGAGGGCAGTAAAACCGCGCAAATCAGCTTAATTTCTACGGTGGCGCAAACCTGGTTGAGCCTGCTGGCCGACGAAGCCCTGCTCACCCTGTCGCGTCAAACATTGGCCGCCCGAGACGACTCGCTCAAGCTGGTGAACTTGCGCTTCAAATATGGCGTGGTGTCGGAGCTGGACGCTCGCTTGGCGGAGTCACTGCAGGCCTCGGCCCAAGTGACCTTGGCCCAACAAGAGCGCCAGCGTGCTCTGGATGAAAATGCGCTGGTTTTGCTGCTGGGTCAACCGCTGCCAGCGTCTGCACGGGCTCAATTGACAAACGCCAATGCAGCGCCGTTGCAGTTTGCCGTGCTGCCCGCAGGCTTGCCGTCCGACCTGCTCGCACGCCGACCGGACGTGCGCCAAGCAGAGCAGCAATTGCTGGCCAGCCATGCCAACATTGGCGCAGCCCGCGCCGCCTTTTTCCCGCGCATCTCCCTCACTGCGGGTGCAGGTTCGGCCAGCAGCGAATTAGGCGGCTTGTTCAAAGATGGCAGCTGGGGTTTCACGCTGGCACCGCAACTGGTACTGCCCATTTTTGATGGTGGACGCAATCAGGCCAACTTGGACGCCGCCACTGCAGGGCGCACTATTGCCGTGGCCCAGTATGAAAAAGCCATTCAAAGCGCCTTTCGTGAAGTGGCCGATGCACTGGCCGCCAACGCCACGCTGGCTCGCCAGCTGCGCGCCCAAGAAGCCCAGTTGTCCGCTGAAACCGCTCGCAACGGGCTGACTGATCTGCGCTACAAAAATGGCGCGTCCAGCCAGCTCGATTGGCTAGACGCCCAGCGCTCATTGTTCAGTTCGCAGCAGGCACTGGTGCAAACCCGGCTGAGCTACACCCAAAGCCAAGTCGCGCTGTACAAAGCATTGGGTGGCGGCGCGCCCACTACGCCTTGACCAAAACGCTTGACTTGCCCTAAAAAAATGCCTTGCTCTGGTGGTATCGTCGCGCCATGAAAACACAAATAGATCACTTGGTTGTCGTGGCGAAAAGCTTGGAGTTGGGCGTGCAATGGTGCGAAGCCACCTTGGGCGTCACCCCCGGACCGGGGGGTGACCACGCCCAATTTGGCACCCACAACCGCCTCATCAAAATCGCCACGCCTACCCATCCACTGGCCTACCTGGAAATCATTGCCATCAATCCCGGCGCGACACGCGCTAGCAACGCCGCTGGCAAACGCTGGTTTGATATGGATGACGCCGCGCTGCAAGCCGCGATCGCCAAAAGCCCCCGCTTGGTGAGCTTTGTGGCGCAAACCGACGACATGCCCGCCGCCCGCATTGCCCTGAAAAAGCAAGACATTGAACCCGGCCTGGCCGTGCATGCCAGCCGCCACACCCGCAAAGGCGTGCTGCATT
>JAGODZ010000190.1 GCA_017997975.1 Rhodoferax sp. | reverse complement strand
ACGACAGCCTGGAAGTCAACCGCTGGGCCGCCTTCTTGTGCGAGCGCATGTACAAGCCGGGTTACCAGTACAAGAAGGCGGGCGTCATGCTCAGCGAAATCACCCCGGACAGCCAACGCCAAGGCGACCTGCTGGAGCCAGGCCCCGCCATCAACGACCGGTTGATGCAGGCGCTGGATACGCTGAACCAGCGGTTTGGGCGCGGGACAGTGAAGGTCTCAACCCAGGGCGCCTACCAAGGCTGGCAAATGCTGCAAGAGCGGAAATCGCCGAACTACACCACTTGCTGGGAGGAAATGCCGGGGGTGTGAGAAGGTCTGGGCGCAGGCGCGAAGCTGTGTTTAATCTGCCTATTTTTTAGGCAATTAGCTTAAAATATAGGCATGACTGCCCACACGCTCATGACCGCAAAACAAGCCCGTTTTGTCGACGAGTATCTCGTGGATGCGAACGGCACGCAGGCCGCCATTCGGGCTGGATATGGGGCTGCGGGCGCGCGGGTGGCGGCGCACCGGCTGCTAACGAATGTAGCCATTTCTAGCGCCATAGAGGCCCGCCAGCGTGTGGATGCTACCCGCCTGTCTGTAGATCGAAATCGCGTCTTGACGGGGCTTCTGGAGGCCGTGGAGATGGCTCGGGAGCAGAGAAACCCGGCGGGAATGGTGGCGGGGCTAAGGGAGATTGGGAAGCTGATGGGGTTTTACACCGATCGGGTCAAGGTGGATGTGGGCGTCACCGACCAGCAGGAGCGCCGGAGAATGGAGGCCATGACTGACGCTGAACTTTTGGCTATGGTCCAACAGGTTGATCAGGCGGACACTTTGGGGCTGCATTGAGCCTCCTTAAAGGTAACAACAGGGCCACCGGAGGTGGCCCTTGTCTTTTATGAGGTGTTTCTCGCAACGCTAAGTGGTTGATTCGATTGGCTTTTTTGCGGCGGTTCATCCATTCGTCCGCGCATGCAAGTGGTTGATTTGATTAGGTTTTCTTGCGAGGCATTTTTTCAGTGGCCTTGCTCGCAATCTCCGCCGCCGCAGGAGCGTTTGTGACCATCGAATTGCCCATCGCGGTCACCATGAGGGGCCTGCGTTCACCGCCTGCTAAGAAGCCGCGCGTGGTGGCCAACTGAACTATTCGGCGGAGATCATGCTTGGGTGTCTTGAGCGGGCCTGTTGTGCCTCCAAAGCGATCTTCCAACTGGCGCGCTGTCATCGGTTTTGCCTGTTGCATGAGCACTGCCAGTACGCGCAGGATGGTTGCGTTTTCTGCGCGTTGGTGCGCCTGGGCAGCAGTGACTGCTGTCAGATATCCGTTATTGAGTCGCTCAAGAATCACAGGGGCTGGAAATGCCGAATAGTTCGTCTTGGTGACCGTTGCCGCGACATAGCGAGAGGCTTGATCCTTGGCTTCGCCAATGCCCCCGAGCTGCTTGTCAGAAGGGCGGCTGAGGTTCATTTGCAAGCGCAGTCCATCGGTCAAGGCGGAGGCTCCGCGTGAAGCCCCCTGGCCGGGTTCGTTGTCACCACCGTAACTGCCTTTGTTGGTGTGGTGTGCGATCAAGACCGTGGCGCCTGTGTTCTTGGCCAAGGTTTCAAGTGCTTCGACGAAACGGGTGGCATCCTCGTTGCTGTTTTCTTCTCCGCCACGAAAGCGAGATGCCGGATCAATGACGATCAGTTTCAGGTTTTCGATCTGATCCGCCAGGGCAGCAATGCGACCCACGATGGAGGTGGCGGACACCTCGCCCGTGGTTTCGCGCTTGGTCAGAAGCGTGTCGGTTCCAATGGTGGAGTAGGCTAACAGGCGCTTTTCAATGCCTGCCAACTGCGTGGCGTGACCCGCTAACTTGCACTGGTCCACGATACGCTTGATGCGACGATGAATTTCGTCCTCGTCATCTTCAGCAAAGAAGACCAGCACGCCGCCTGATTCGCCTATTTCCCAGTGTTCCGCTACAGGCAGGCCGCTGGCCACGCCCACGGCCAGTTGCAGCAGCCACTGTGACTTGCTGTTGCCACCAGGTGCGACGATGGCCCCGACTTTGCCGAGCACGATCAGGTCTTTGAGCAGCCAACGGCGGGGCGGTGGATCGGTTTCCAGGTAGCGGTCAATGCGGCCAGCGCTCAAGTCAAACAGCGGCTCGTGCACCCGGAGTTCAGGGTAACGCTCGGGATGGTTGCGCTGATCGGTGGCATGGATGGAGCTGAAGGTCGAGTCGATCTTGTCGTCATCCAGCGGCTCGATGTTTTGCTTGTTCCATTCATGACAGCGCTGCAGTGCCTGATCGGCGGAGACCCGGGCTGCCAGGAGGTTGCCGATCAGCCGGGTCAGGTGATCTGTTCGCTCGCCATCCACACACTGGAGCTGCATGAGTTCGTCCAAGTTGGTGGTGGTAGTGACCAGGCGCGTTTTCGGGTTGCGATGTGGAATGGTCTTTTTGGAGGGGAGATCCAGCAATTGCGCCAGCTCATCCCAGTTGTAGGCGTGCAGGATGTTGGCGTTCATGGAGCGATGACCTCTGCGGTTGGCGTGATGAGATTGGTCTGGAAAGGGTCGCCTTTTTGGTGCCAGAACCCTGGCAAGCGCATGACGCGGGCCACATCGCAGACGGCACGATCGCCGCCGAACTTGTCAGCCAATGCGTGCTGGCGGACTTTGAAATCGCTCAGCGAAGCGTTCTGCACGCGCCAGTAGGCATGCCATTTTCCGGGGCTGGATTCCACGACGATGTGGGGTGCTGCCTCCGCCGCCAGGACCGGGTCTATCGGTGAGCCGTCGAGATCGACAAATTGCGCCCGCACTCGCATGACGTCTGAGCTCTTGCGGCCCTTGCCATTTCCTTCGTTGACCATGACGAAGATGCCAGCACCTTGCTGCTGCAAGCGGGTCAGCTCGTCGGCATTGTCTTCGAGCGTGCCATGCAATATTCGGCCAGGTATCGCGCGCACCTCCTTGTTGTCGGAGAAGGTCTGAAATGTGAAGATTCCGGCGGGGTCGAGCGCTTGCAGGAAGCGCTGGGCCTGGTCCAGATCGGGGGTCAGTTGCTGGACCATGATTCGAAGCCTCCGGTTGCTGCGTTGACATGAACCTCGGTGTGAGGTGCAGAGAGCATGGTCAGCAACTGCACTTCAATCTGGGCCTGATTGGCCGAGTCGTACGTGAACAATGTCGTGCTGGCATGTTCGCGGTGGATGGCGCAGAACTTGCGTTTGGTTTTCTTCGCCTCTGCCACCATTTTTTTTGTGGTGTCGTTGTCTGCGGCGACATCACCGGGGTTCATGTCCAGCGTGACGGTGAACGTGTGACCCACACGGTCGGGCGTGAAATGCATGAAGGTGAACATCACATGCCCTCCATCACGCGACGGATTTCTGCCACGTGCCACGCAAGGCGACCGTTGATGCGCACCGGGCGGATTGGGCCGTTTTCGCGACAGGCCCAAACGCGCAGCGTCTGGGGTGCACGGTTGAGGTGGAAGGCCGCTTCGGCGGTAGTAATTGCGGAGCGGGTTTCCTGCTCCAGTGGTTGTGGGACGGGGTGAGAGGTAGCCATCGGATTTCCCTTTCAAGGAAGTTGTTGATGGCTCCTAATTATTTGAATTGGTGAAAAATGGCCTAATGTGGGCGTTTTGGGGGCGTTGATCTGTAAGATTGACCGCATTTTTCCGTTTGACGATGACCATTGCTTGGCAAAGCCGGGCAATTCGCGGGCAATTTCCGGACGTTTTTCTGCTTACTGGTGTCCGAACTTCACCGGGTAAACCCAGGCCAAGTCGAATTTAGCGCCTCCACCGGTGCGGATTTATCTGTGAGTCTGCCGTTTTGACGTGCCCAATCAAGGGCAGTGGCTTCATTCCACATGCCATGTTTATCGGTTTGTGCCACATCAAGGCCATTTTCTTTCGCGCGTTTGATGTCTTCCGCAATCGTGGGCCAGACTCCAATGTTCCGATCGACTAGAGTTTTTTTCTTGAAGATTTGGTCTGGTTGTGGGACGTGGCGCGAGCGATCCAAGTTATCCGCTAGTTTTGTGTTGTCGTGTGTTCGGAGCCATTCGATCACGCTAGGCATCTTGACCATCGAAGTGGATGTGATGGGCGGGTGCACAAATTGGCCGCATTCAATAGATTGCGCATGCACGGCGGAAAGCAATTGGTCCTGCTCCTCACTCAAGTCCAGCACGTCCCCGTCGCGCCCAACTACCTCGCCAGCCTTCCACGCTCGGGGATCAACTCCCTGCATGAGGGCTGCCACTTGCCATATTGCTATGGCGTCATGTTGGCGCCAATGCTCGAAGTTAGGGCGTATTCCTGTGTCCATGTATCGTGGATGGTGAGAATAAGAACAAAGTCTTATGCAGACAGCGCCTCGATGACCGCGCGCGGGTTGTGCTGAATCACATTCAGCAGAACCAGCGATGCTCCATGCGGCTGGCGATCGCCACGTTCCCAGTGCCGCAGAGTGGCAGTGGAGAAGCCAAACTTGGCGGCGAACTCTTCCTGGGTCATGTCCACCTTGGCGCGCAGTTCCTTCACATCTACGGGGTGAGGGCGATGGACGCGCGCACCCTGAGCGCGCCCCTCGGCATGTGCAATGGCTTCTTGCAAGCCTTGCTTGATGCTGTCGAATGCTTTGGTCATTTCGTTCGTCCTTTCGCTTTCCAGATGTCGACCAGTACCTCGGTCAAGCTGGACAGATCATTGCGTTCTGCTTTGCTCAGGTTGGCCCGATCGCCCTTGGCGAACAGTGTCAACAAATAAAGCGGGATACGTTCGTCGTAGTAGTAATAAATGACCCGTACGCCGCCGCTTTTGCCATGGTCTCCCCGGCGCCAGCGCAGTTTGCGCACGCCACCGGTGCCTTCCATCAAATCGCCCGCTTTGGGGTGCATCGCCAGATACCGAATCAGGTCCTGCCGCTCCTCAGGGCTCAGCAACTTGTCGGCCGTGCGGATGTATTCAGGCAGCTCGGCGACGGTTTGCATGGGTTTGAGTGTAATCCATTGGGACGGTTCCGTTCATTTCTTCATCGGACGCAGAGTCGGCGCGGCGGTGGTGGGTGCGAACTGAATGCCGGCTTGCTCCAGAATCCATGTTTCGATGCGCTCGTGGTGCACACGCAGCAAGTCAAGGGGACGGACGGTGTAATGTTTTTCTGCGGTCGCGCTGGGCTTGTGGCCCATGATTTGGGCCACCACACCAGCGGGGCACTCCAGCCACTCGGTCAGGGATTTGAATGAGCGGCGCAGTCCATGCAAGGTCAGGCCCTTGATGTCGGCTGCGGCACACACGCGGGTCAGAGTGGTGTTGGGGCTGGCAATGGGGGCGGCCTTTTTTGCGCCGCCCCGGGGGTTGCTGGCAAATACAAACTCATTGCGACGGGGTAGGGCGGCGAGCAGTTGCTGCACGTAGGGCGTCAGTGGAATCACGCGCTCACCTTCCACCTTGTCACGGATGGTCATTCCCCGCCATTGGTTGTTCAGGTCTTCCCAGCGCATGGTCATCACTTCGCCAGGGCGCGCGCCAGTCAGAAGTACCGTTTGCAAAAAGGCCGATATGGTCTGGTTTGAGAGTTGGCGCACGGCTGCAAACCATGCCGGCAGCTGCTCGCGCAGCAGTGCGTCTTGTTTCACGCCGGCCTTGCCCAGTGCCTCCCTGGCTTTCTTGGTCTTGGCTGGATTGGTGCTTGGCAATACGTTGGCATATTCAGGCTGCTCGGCGCACCAGCCCAGAAAGGCCTTTAAAAGTCGCCATGCCAGGCGGGCGGCGCTAGGGCGGGTTTGTGCCTCCCTGGCGGCCCAAGCCTCAATAACGGGTGCCGTCAGGTCGCGCAGTGGCAGCCCCATCAGTGAGTGCAACGGCATCTCAACCGTCACTCCACGGCCTCGGGTGCCCCGGTTGACCTTTTCTCCTCCCGCACGAGACAGCTTCAAATGGTCGGCGTAGTGCCGTTCTCCCCATTTGGGGCGGCGGGCTTCAAGATAAACGGCCCAGACCTCGCCCACCGTCACCGCTTGCACGGCGGCGGCGACTTTCTCTGCGGCCTGAGCGGCCTCCAGTTGCCTCCTTACCTCGCGGGGATCTATACCCGCATCAATGGACACGCGCAGGCGATAGGCTTCTTGGCGGGCCTGTTCAATACTCCAGGCGCGAACGTCCCCAAGGGTGTGCCGAATGGTCTGCTTGTTCAGCTTGGCTTCGAACACATAAGCTTTGGCGCCTGACGCTGTGACACGCACCCTCAGCCCTGGCGCCTTGCTGTCGCGCAAAAATGCCTGTGTTTTGCCTGCCGGGCAGCTCAATCTCTCGATTGCTCCCGCAGTGAGGTCACAAGCTTGCGTTAGGTCGGGGGTATGGGTTTTTTTGGGTCGTGCCATTGCTTGCCTTTCATGACTGGGTGGCCATTTTCATGTAGCCACCATGTAGCCGGAAACGCAGCATTATGGCGAATTTTGATCAACAGATATACCAAGGTGAATGCGGCAAAATTAACGTAAGTTATTGATTTATATGCAATCAATCAACAGTCTTCAATGGGGTGGAATAGTGAAGATAGCGGACTTTTAATCCGTTTGTCGTGGGTTCGACCCCCGCACGTCCCACCAGATAAGCCCCATGGGCGTTGAAAAGCCTGCTACCTAATCAGTAGCAGGTTTTTTTATGTCTGGGCTGGTGACAGT
>JAGODZ010000189.1 GCA_017997975.1 Rhodoferax sp. | reverse complement strand
ATATTGGCGAGTTGCTCGGCATCCGGGTCTTCGTTGACAAAGGTGTCGGCAATGAACAGCGTGCGCTTTTCCATCATCAAGGCGTTCAGCGTGGCCAGACCGGTGGCGCCGGGCTTGACGCCAATGATCTCGCGAATGTGGTCCAAGTGCGTGTCATAGCGCCCTACCAACCCACACAGCAGCGCATCCGCGTCGCCGAGCTTGACCATCAGCGCGGCAATCGTCGTGTTGGAGCGCCGCACTGCCACCTTGGCCGCTTCGACTGAGACGCCACGACGGCCCATGAGGTGGTGGTAGGTCTCCCAGTACTGGCGAAAGCGAGCGTCGTCCTCGGGGTTGACGCAATCGACGTCGTGACCGAGCTTGATGCGCAGCCCCGCCTTGGCCAGACGCGCCTCAATGACGGCCGGGCGGCCAATCAGAATCGGGTGCGCTAGGCCTTCATCCACCGCCACTTGGGCGGCGCGCAACACGCGCTCGTCCTCACCATTGGAGTAGGCGACACGCTTGCTTTCCTTGGCAACGGCTTTGGCCGCTGCGAAGACCGGGCGCATGAACATACCGGTTTGGTAGACAAAACGGGACAGTTGCTGGTGGTAGGCCTCATAGTCTTGGATGGGACGCTCGGCGACACCAGATTCTTCAGCCGCTTTGGCCACCGCAGGGGCAATGCGCAAAATCAAGCGCGAGTCGAATGGGGTGGGGATCAGGTAGTCGGGTCCGAACACCAGCTCTTTGCCGGCGTAAGCGGTGGCGACTTCTTCACTGATGTCGGCTTTGGCGAGGTCCGCAATTTGGCGCACGCAGGCCAGCTTCATGGCTTCGGTGATTTTGGTGGCACCGCAGTCCAGCGCGCCCCTAAAGATATAGGGGAAGCACAGCACGTTGTTCACTTGGTTCGGGTAGTCCGAACGGCCCGTGGCAATGATGCAGTCAGGCCGCACCGCCTTGGCCAGTTCAGGGCGAATCTCGGGCTCCGGGTTGGCCAGCGCCAAAATAATCGGTGCTTTGGCCATGGAGATGACCATCGCTTCGGTCAACACGCCAGGGGCCGAACAGCCCAGAAAAACGTCGGCCTGGTTCACCACGTCGGCCAGCGTGCGCAACTCGGTTTTTTGGGCGTAACGGGCTTTAGAGTCGTCAAAGCCGCCCGGGCGACCTTGGTAAATCACGCCTTTGGAGTCGCACACGTAAATGTTGTGAATGCTCACGCCCAAGCCCACCATCACATCCAGACAGGCGAGTGCGGCAGCGCCTGCGCCTGAGACGGCCACTTTGACCTCTTCAATGCGCTTGCCGACCAGCTCTAGCCCGTTCAATAAGGCGGCACTGGAGATGATGGCGGTACCGTGCTGGTCGTCATGAAACACCGGAATGTTCATGCGCTCGCGCAGTTTTTTCTCAATGTAAAAACATTCAGGCGCTTTGATGTCTTCTAAGTTGATGCCGCCCAGCGTGGGCTCCATGGCCGCAATGATGTCCACCAACTTGTCGGGATCGCGCTCGGCCAGTTCAATGTCAAACACATCAATGCCCGCAAACTTCTTGAACAAGCAGCCTTTTCCTTCCATCACCGGCTTGGCGGCCAGTGGACCGATGTCACCCAAGCCGAGTACCGCTGTGCCGTTGGTGATCACGCCGACCAAGTTGCCGCGTGAGGTGTATTCCACCGCCAAGGCCGGGTTGGCTTCAATGTCCAAGCAGGGGTAAGCCACGCCAGGCGAGTAGGCCAAGGACAGGTCACGTTGGTTGGAGAGGGGTTTGGTGGGAGTGACCGAAATTTTGCCGCGTGTGGGAGAGCGGTGGTAGTCGCGGGCCGCATCGCGCAAGGCGTTCTCAGCCGGTGAGAGTTCTTTTTCCATCAGGGTCTCCATATTTTAGTTAAAGCATAGGAAAGGGGCGCCCATTTGCTTCTCCCTCTCCTATGCCCTTCATTATGCGCAGTTTGGCAGGTGGCGGCGCGGCGACTTGCGCGTGCTCCGATGCAAAAAAGGGCGTGTGTCAGCCCTTTTCTTTTCTGTTGGTGGAGTGGCGCTGGCCCGGCCACTTGGGTTCAATACTGGCCTTCGGTCAGTGTGTCGAGCTGGAACTTGCCGCTTTTGTGCCACAGCCAAGTGTCGGTATAAGTCACGCGGCCCATGCGCACAGGAACGGGGTAGGGCGCGGCTTGGCGCACGGTGCGTTCGATCTCAGTCACTACTTCGGGGGCATGGCTGGGTGCGCGCATCCAACGGGTGGCGGTGACGCGCCCCCGGCCATCGACATCGACCTGAAGTACGCCAATGGCATACAGCAAGGGTGGCATCTTGCCCTTGAAAATTCGATTGCCGTTTTGACCATAGAGGTGGCCCGCCGCATCACGGCGGTAGTCACGCGGGGTGGTGGCTCCGGACATTTTTCCGTCGGTGAGCTCAAATAGCGGCGAAGTGGGTGCATCGGGCGTACTCACTGGCGCATCGGGGAAGCGCTGCGGCGCAGGCGGTGCCGACTCGGGTGGCGGTGAAGCACAGCCCGCGAGGTACGCGAGCAGCAGGCCGGTGGCGGTGATCCGAAACCAAGCGGGGCGCGATGAGGTGAGGTTCATAGGTCAGGGCTGAATCGAGGGGTCGATTAGGGCCTTGGCGGGTGCCAAAACCAAGGTGCATACTGTGCCGCAAAATACCATGCCTTGGGTGATTTTTGACGAAAGAAAGTAGTGCTTTGTGACTGCATTTGACGATTTAACAAAACGATTGAGTGCGGAAGATGCCGTGCTCGTCTCGGTGCAGGCCTCACGCGGGTCCGTGCCCCGAAAAAAGGGCGCTTGGATGGCCGTGTTTCAGCGGGGCATGGTGGGCACCATTGGTGGCGGCCATTTGGAGTTTCAAGCGCTGACACAGGCGCGTCAGCCATGGGCCGGTGGGACCAGGCAAGCCGTGGTCCGCTATGCCTTGGGGCCTTCGCTGGGGCAATGCTGTGGCGGCGAGGTGCATCTTCAGTTTGAACGCGTCACGGCGCAAGATGTCGCCCGTCTTGAGGCACGACTGGTTTTACCCGGGGCCCCGGTGGCCTTGTTTGGCGGTGGCCACGTGGGACACGCGCTGGTCAAGGTGCTGGGTCAATTGCCAGTGGCGGTGCACTGGGTTGACAGCCGCGATGAAGTGTTTCCCGAGGAGGTGCCGGGCAATGTGGTGTGCGAGCATTCCGACCCGGTGCAGGCCGCGGTGGCGTCCTTGGCCGCTGGCGCTCAGGTGCTGATCATGAGTTTCAGCCACGCTGAAGACTTGGAAGTGGTTGCCGCTTGCTTGGTGCGCCAGCGTCTGCAAGGTGACCTGCCCTACATCGGTTTAATTGGCAGCCGCACCAAATGGGCGACGTTTCAACACCGTTTGGCGGCGCGCGGGTTTTCGCCGGAGGAGTTGGCGCACGTTACCTGCCCGATTGGGGTGCCCGGCATTGGCGGCAAGGCACCGGAAGTGATTGCCGTGGCTGTGGCCGCACAACTGTTGCAAAACTTGCCGGCGCAACCCGGCGATTGACGCTGATCAAACGAAACTGTATACACTTCGGGTCGACGTCGCAGCGGAGCGGGGCTTGTCTTTCAAGTTTTTGTTCGCGACCCATTTTTGCTTACAGCGCCCGCGGTGGTGAGCAACCTGACTGACTCTGGCGTCCCGTGGGGTGCCGACAAGACTGATACAAATGGAAAGCTACTACCTCGATTGGGCCAATCTGCTGCTGCGCTGGGTGCATGTCATCACCGCGATTGCGTGGATTGGTTCCTCCTTTTACTTCGTCTTTTTGGACAGCAGCCTCACCCCTCCGGTGGACGACGACCTGAAAAAACAGGGCGTGAGCGGCGAATTGTGGGCAGTGCACGGCGGTGGGTTTTATCACCCGGTCAAGTTCAACGTTTCACCGCCCCAGCTGCCCTCGCACCTGCATTGGTTTTACTGGGAAAGCTACAGCACTTGGCTGTCGGGATTCTCCTTGTTCACGGTGTCTTACCTCTGGAGCGCCAGCACCTATTTGATTGACAAATCGCGCATGGATTGGGCACCTGCCAGCGCCATCGCTGTGGCTTTGTCGTTCTTGGTGGTGTTTTGGGTCTTGTACGACCTGATTTGCCGCGTCTTTGGGCAGCGAAAGAATGGTGACGCCATCGTCGGTGGCTTGGTGTTCTTGCTGGTGTGTTTGGCATCTTGGCTCGCCTGCCACTGGTTCGCAGGCCGCGCGGCTTTCTTGCTGGTGGGGGCCATGTTGGCCACCACCATGAGTGCCAGCGTGTTCTTCTGGATCATTCCGGGGCAGAAAAAAGTGGTGGCTGCCATCAAGGCTGGCCAACCGGTGGACCCCATTCACGGCAAACGTGGCAAGCAGCGCAGCGTGCATAACACGTACTTCACCTTGCCGGTGTTGTTTGCCATGCTGAGCGGCCACTACAGCTTCACCTACAGCCACCCGCAAAACTGGCTGGTGCTGATTTTGATGATGTTTGCGGGTGCCGCCATTCGCCAGTTTTTTGTCATGCGCCATGGCTACAAGCTGGGTCGCAATGGCAATCCGCTGCCCTACGCGCTGGTGGGTGTACTTGTCATCATCGGCACCATCGTGTGGCTAAAGCCTGTGCCAGTCAGTGCCTCGGTGAGTGCTACTCATTCAATAGCTGCTACCTCAATAGCCACGGGGGTTACAGGCCAAAATGACTATCAAAAAGTGCAGGCGGTGCTAGAGCAGCGCTGTTACCAATGCCACGGTGCACAGCTGCAAATGAAAAACATTCGGCTCGACAACCCCCAGCTGGTGAGCACGCATGCCCAAACTATTTACCAGCAAGTGGTCGTCACCCGCCAAATGCCCATGAACAACGCCACGGGCGTCACGGACGATGAGCGCCAACTGATCAAGCAGTGGTTTGAGGCGGGGGCTAAGGTGGAGTAACCAAGGCAGTTATCGTCACACCGTTGCGGGTCTCAGAAGTTAAAAAAAGCGACAGCCCTTGGACTGTCGCTTTTTTTTGTCGGGAGAGCTGGTTTACGCCAGGGTTGCGGCCGCTTTGTCCGCTTCGGTGACAAAAGCATCCGCAAAGAACTCGTGGCCTGGCAGACCGGCTTGCGCCGTGAAGTCGGCTTGGGCCGAATCGACCACGATGGGCGCACCGCAGGCATAAACCTGGTGGCCAGATAAATCAGGCCAGTCTTGCAGCACGGCCAGGTGCACAAAACCGGTGCGACCGGTCCAGCCGTCTTCAGGCAGCGCGTTCGACACCACGGGCACGTAGGTCAGTGAGGGCATCTCCGTCAAAAGGGTTTTGACCCATGCCTCCATGTACAGGTCCGCCGGGCGTCTTGCCCCCCAGTACAGCGCCACAGGCCGAGTGATGCCTTGGTGTTGAATGTGCTCCAACATGGCTTTGATAGGCGCAAAGCCCGTGCCCGAGGCCAGCAGCACGATCGGTTTGTCGGAGTCTTCCCGCAAAAAGAAAGTGCCGTAAGGGCCTTCAATGCGCAAAATTTCTTTTTCCTTCATGGCACCGAACACGTGGTCGGTGAACTTGCCGCCCGGCATGTGCCGAAGGTGCAGCTCCAGCCCGCCCACCTGCGCCATCGTGTGGGGGGCGTTGGCCATGGAGTAACTGCGGCGCGCGCCATCACGCAAAATAAATTCCACGTACTGCCCGGCATGAAAAGCAAAGTTGTCATTGGCCGGGAGTTGCAGCTTGAGCAGCATGACATCGGCCGATTTCTTTTCCATCAGGCTCACGCGAGTCGGCATCTTTTTGACCGGAAAAGAGCCCTCAGCAGTGACCTGGCGCGACTCCAGCACCACATCACTGTGCGCCACGGCGCAACAGGTCAAAACATAGCCATTGGCCTCCTCTTCCTCACTCAGGGCTTTGCTTTGGTGGGGGCCATGGCTGACCGTGCCTTCCACTTTTTTGCACTTGCAAGAGCCGCAAGCGCCATCTTTGCAGCCATAGGGCAGGCCAATGCCCTGGCGAATGGCCGCTGCCAGCAAGGTTTCATTGGTTTGGCTAGCAAAGGCCCGTCCACTGGGTTGAATCGAGATCTGAAACCCCTGCGCTGCGCTGTCGGTGGTCGTCATATTGTGGGTATCCTTGGGGCTTGTCACGCTAAAAAATCATCGATTTTGCCTTCAATTCAAAGCCCCCACCCCCATCTGTATGCCACTCGCCCCGGGGCACTGCCTGCCCGCTTTCGCCGTCAGCGCATTTTGATTGTTGGCTGTGGTGACGTGGGAAGCCGTGTGGCTGCTCGTCTGAAGGGGCGTGTGCAACTGATCGCGCTGACCAGCAGTGCCGACCGTATCCCTGACTTGCGTGCCCGTGGCATCACCCCTTTGCTCGGCAATTTAGATGAGCCAGCCAGTCTGCGCCGCTTCGCCGGGCTGGCGCACCGTGTGGTGCACCTCGCACCCCCTCCCGGTGAAGGTTGGGGCGACCCCCGCACGCGAGCGCTGACGCGTGTGCTTCGCTTGCGCAGCCGACCGCTTGCGTTGGTGTACGGCTCCACCAGCGGCGTGTATGGCGATTGCCAAGGTGATTTTGCTATTGAAACAAGAGCTACTCACGCAGATACCCCAAGGGCTAAGCGGCGAATTGATGCTGAAAACTCTGTGCGTTTCTTCGGAAAAGCCAGCGGCGTGCCCAGCAGCATTTTGCGCATTCCCGGCATCTACGCCCGCGACCGCGTCGGTGGCACACCCCGCG
>JAGODZ010000029.1 GCA_017997975.1 Rhodoferax sp. | reverse complement strand
AGGTGCTTGACTTGGGTTCACTCATCAAAAATCCCATGTACATCGGCAAGGTGCATTTGGCTGTCGGCGGGCGGGTCGGTTTTCTCATCAGACGGTGAGTTTGACCACAAGTCAACCCTCCAGCTAACAGAATTCGACGCGCGCATCAATGCGTAAGTCCTAGCTGTCTTTATTGTGTTGATGATGGGCGTGACCGTCGCTCTGCCCGCCCACATGATCAGCTTGCTGCGTGAGAACGGATTGGAAGAGACCTGGGTACCCTCCAGGTGTCGCGCCTGAGGCCAGCGGAAATTACAGGTTGGGGGCCAGCAAGCGTTGCAGTTCTTTCTCGTTCATCTCGCGCCGGGCCGCCAAGTCTTTGAGCTGATCGTCGCCAATTTTCCCCACGCTGAAGTACGTGCTGTCGGGGTGACCCAGGTAGAAGCCACTCACGCTGGCCGCCGGAGTCATGGCCAAGCTCTCGGTGACTGCCATGCCGATGTCGTCGCACTGCAGCAGCTCAAACATGTCATTTTTCACACTGTGGTCGGGGCAGGCCGGGTAGCCGGGGGCGGGGCGAATGCCTTTGTAGTGCTCTGCAATCAGATCCTCGGGCGTTAAGGCCTCACTGGGTGCGTAGCCCCACAAGTCGGTTCGCACCCGGTGGTGCAAACACTCTGCAAACGCCTCGGCCAAGCGGTCTGCGAGAGACTTGAGCATGATGGCCGAATAGTCGTCCAAGTCGTCAATGAACTGCTTCTCTTTCTTGTCCACACCCAGGCCCGCAGTGACTGCGAACATGCCCGCGTAATCCCCACAGACGCCCTTGGGCGCGACGAAGTCAGCCAAACAGCGACTGGGTCGCATGACGCCGTCAATGACGTGTTTCTCGGTTTGCTGGCGCAGCCCGTACCACGTCATGGCAACGTCACTGCGGGTCTCATCGGTGTAGAACTCAATGTCATCGTCGTTCACCACGTTGGCCGGGTAAATGCCAATCACCGCGTTGGCGGTGAGCCAGCGACCGGCGATGATGCGTTTGAGCATGCGCTGCGCATCGGAATAGACCCGCACCGCTTCGGTGCCCACCACTTCATCTTTCAAAATGGCGGGAAACGGACCGGCCAAGTCCCACGTCTGAAAAAACGGACCCCAGTCGATGTACTTGGCCAGTTCGGTCAAGTCAAAATTTTTGAACACACGCCGGCCGATGAATTTAGGCTGGGTGGGTTGGTAATGCGTCCAGTCCACCGGCGTCTTGTTGGCACGGGCCTTGGCCAGCGGCCACATCGGAACCTGCTTTTTGTTGGCGTGTTGGTGGCGAACTTTGTCGTAGTCAGCATTCAATTCGCTGATGTACTGCGCCGCTTGGTCGGACAACAAGCCTTGGGCCACACTGACGCTGCGGGAGGCATCCGGCACATAAACCACCGGACCTTCGTAGTGCGGCGCAATTTTGACGGCGGTGTGCACCCGGCTGCAGGTGGCACCACCAATCAGCAGGGGGATTTTTTTGACGCGGAAGTGGTCGTCCTTTTGCATCTCGCCCGCCACGTATTGCATCTCCTCCAAGCTCGGTGTGATCAGCCCCGATAGACCCACGATGTCGGCCCCCTCCAACTTGGCGCGGGCCAAAATTTCGTGGCACGGCACCATCACACCCATGTTCACCACTTCAAAGTTGTTGCATTGCAAAACGACGGTGACAATGTTTTTACCAATGTCGTGTACATCACCTTTCACGGTGGCAATCACAATCTTGCCGCGCGCTTTGGTCTCCGCACCCGCATCTGCCATGGCCGCTTTTTCGGCTTCGATGTAGGGCAACAGATGGGCCACGGCACTCTTCATCACGCGCGCACTTTTCACCACCTGCGGCAAAAACATCTTGCCCTGCCCAAACAGGTCGCCCACCACGTTCATGCCGTCCATGAGGGGGCCCTCAATCACGTGCAGGGGGCGGCCACCTTTGGCCACAATGCCTTGGTACGCCTCTTCGGTGTCATCCACAATAAAGTCGGTGATGCCGTGCACCAGCGCGTGCGAGAGGCGCTGTTCTACCGTCACCGGCGTCTCAGGGGTGCCACGCCACTCCAGCCGTTTGCTCTCGTCTTTGGCCCCGCTCTTGGCGGTTTCAGCGATTTCCACCAAACGCTCACCGGCATCATCGCGGCGGTTCAACACCACGTCTTCGACGCGTTCGCGCAAGACCGGTTCCAAGTCGTCGTACACGCCCACCATGCCCGCGTTCACAATGCCCATGTCCATGCCCGCCGCAATGGCGTGGTACAGAAACACCGTGTGAATGGCCTCACGCACCGGGTCATTGCCCCGAAAGCTGAACGACACGTTGGACACGCCGCCTGAGACCTTCGCGCCAGGCAGGTTCTGCTTGATCCAGCGCGTGGCGTTGATGAAGTCCACCGCGTAGTTGTTGTGCTCCTCAATGCCGGTGGCAATGGCGAAGATGTTGGGGTCGAAAATGATGTCTTCGGGCGGGAAATCCACCTCGTCCACCAAGAGGCGGTAAGCGCGTTCGCAAATTTGAATCTTGCGCTCAAACGTGTCGGCCTGGCCTTTTTCGTCAAACGCCATCACCACGGCAGCAGCCCCATACCGGCGCAACAGTTTGGCCTGGTGTTTGAAGGCGTCAACCCCTTCTTTCATGCTGATGGAATTCACCACCGCCTTGCCCTGCACGCAGCGCAGGCCCGCTTCGATGATGCTCCACTTGGAGGAGTCAATCATGATCGGCACGCGAGAAATATCGGGCTCCGAGGCGATCAGTTTCAGGAAGCGAACCATGGCCGCTTGGCTGTCCAGCATGGCCTCGTCCATGTTGATGTCGATGATTTGGGCCCCGTTTTCGACCTGCTGGCGCGCCACGCTCAGCGCCTGCTCGTACTCGCCGTTCAAAATCATGCGCGCAAAGGCTTTGGAGCCCGTGACATTGGTGCGCTCACCAATGTTCACAAACAACGAATCTTTGCCAATGCTGACCGGCTCTAGGCCGGAGAGTTTCATGGGGGGGACGAGAATTTCAGACATGCGGCTCACCTGTGAATGGGGAATTTCAGGTGAGCGTCGTTGGGAATCTCCAAGCCTGACAGATCGGCTGATCTGCTGCAACGCTCCTTGGAAGGTCCGCATTTTAAGGCGATTGCATCAAGGCGTGCTTTAGAGTGGGATAGGGCCTAGCAATTGACCTTGGGTTTCTACCCTCCAAGCGTCCCGTAAGGAAGCAGGCCTAAGCTGAAGACTGCCCTTTTCGGTAGGTGAAAAGGCTATCCCATATAGTGGCAAGATCAATTTCCCCCCCCTATTTTCAAGAGGACGACGCACATGACTGGTTCAAAAATCATCTACACACTCACCGATGAGGCGCCATTGCTGGCGACTTACTCGTTTCTGCCTGTTGTTCGGACGTTTGCCGCACCGGCGGGCATCGACATTGAAGAGAGCGACATTTCCGTGGCAGCGCGGGTGCTGGCTGAATTCCCCGAGCATTTGACGGACGCACAAAAAGTGCCCAACACCCTGGCCGAACTGGGCAAAAAAACCCTGCTCCCAGAGACCAACATCATCAAACTGCCCAACATCAGCGCCTCGGTGGGCCAGTTGATGGCTTGCATTCGCGAGCTGCAAGGCAAGGGCTATGCCATCCCTGATTTTCCGGAAGACCCCAAAACAGACGAAGACAAGGCCATTCGCAACCGCTATGCCAAGTGCATCGGCAGTGCGGTGAACCCAGTGCTGCGCGAAGGCAACTCTGACCGCCGTGCGCCCAAGGCCGTGAAGGACTATGCGCGCAAAAACCCGCACTCCATGGCCCCTTGGAGCCAAGCCTCGCGCTCCCACGTTTCGCACATGCACAACGGCGACTTCTACCATGGCGAAAAGTCCATGACCTTGGACAAGGCCCGTGATGTCAAGATGGAGCTGACCACCACCAGCGGCAAAACGCTGGTGCTCAAGCCCAAAGTGTCGCTGCTGGCGGGCGAGATCATTGACAGCATGTTCATGAGCAAAAAAGAGCTCGTCGCGTTCTACGAAAAAGAAATTGACGACGCCTACAAGACCGGTGTGATGTTCTCCTTGCACGTCAAGGCGACCATGATGAAGGTGTCGCACCCCATTGTGTTTGGCCACTGCGTGAAAATTTTTTACAAAGACGCGTTTGCCAAGCATGGCGCTTTGTTCGATGAAATTGGCGTGAACGTGAACAACGGCATGGCCAACTTGTTTGACAAAATCGCCACGCTGCCGCAGTCCACCCGCGAAGAGATTCAGGCCGACTTGCACGCCTGCCACGCCAACCGCCCCGAGCTGGCCATGGTCGATTCGGCCAAGGGCATCACCAACTTCCACTCGCCCAACGACATCATCGTGGACGCCTCCATGCCCGCCATGATTCGCAACGGCGGCAAGATGTGGGGCGCGGATGGCCGCCTGAAAGACGTGAAAGCGGTGATGCCGGAGTCCACCTTTGCCCGCATTTACCAGGAGATGATTAACTTCTGCAAATGGCATGGCAATTTCGACCCCAAAACCATGGGCACCGTGCCCAACGTGGGCTTGATGGCCCAGCAGGCTGAAGAGTACGGCTCACACGACAAAACCTTTGAAGTCGCCGAGGGTGGCGTGGCCAATATTGTGGATTTGGAGACAGGTGAAGTGTTGTTGTCCCAAACGGTGGAGGCGGGTGACATCTGGCGCATGTGCCAGGTCAAAGACGCACCGATTCGCGACTGGGTGAAACTGGCCGTCAACCGGGCCCGCA
The DNA here is from genome assembly GCA_017997975.1 of Rhodoferax sp. Classification (GTDB taxonomy): domain Bacteria; phylum Pseudomonadota; class Gammaproteobacteria; order Burkholderiales; family Burkholderiaceae_C; genus Rhodoferax. Next base: position 16,049 of record JAGODZ010000029.1, on the reverse strand, counting down.
ACTCGGGCATGCCCGCCGTGTTCTGGCTGGACCCGTACCGTCCACACGAGGCGGAGTTGATCAAAAAGGTGCACACCTACCTCAAGGACTACGACACCACGGGTCTGGACATTCAGATCATGTCGCAAGTGCGCGCCATGCGTTTCACCTTGGAACGCGTGAACCGCGGCTTGGACACCATCTCTGTCACCGGCAACATCTTGCGCGATTACCTGACCGACCTGTTCCCGATCATGGAGCTGGGCACCAGCGCCAAGATGCTGTCCATCGTGCCTTTGATGGCCGGTGGTGGCATGTTCGAAACCGGTGCCGGCGGTTCAGCGCCCAAGCACGTGAAGCAGTTGGTGGAAGAAAACCATCTGCGCTGGGATTCACTGGGTGAATTCCTGGCCTTGGCGGTGTCGATGGAGGATTTAGGCCAAAAAACCGGCAACAAAAAGGCCACGATTCTGGCCCAAACGCTGGACGCGGCAACCGGCCAGTTGCTGGACCACAACAAGGGCCCGTCCACCCGCACCGGCGAGCTCGACAACCGGGGCAGCCATTTTTACCTGGCCATGTACTGGGCACAGGCGCTCGCGGCACAAACCGAAGACAAAGCGTTGCAGGCGCACTTTGCACCGTTGGCAAAGTCGCTGACCGCAGGCGAAGAGCAGATCGTGGCGGAATTGAAAGCCGTGCAAGGTCAGCCGGTGGACATTGGCGGCTACTACCTCGCGGACCCCGCCAAGCTGGCCGTCATCATGCGACCCAGCGCCACTTTTAACGCCGCCTTGGCGGCCGCACAGGGCTAATTGCCAGCTTGCCTGCGCGGTGTGACGGCACCCGTGAGGCAGAGGCAAAAAGGGGCAGAAGGATGGATTCCTTCTGCCCCTTTTTCTTGGGCGCTCCCCCCGATTAAAGAATCAGGCGGTTTCTTTGTAGAACAGGCCGCGCCCAATCGGACGACCTGGGAGCGGTTTAACGGCGTCCGAAATAGCGCCAATGTGCTCTGGCGTGGTGCCGCAGCAGCCGCCCAAAATGTTCACCAAGCCCTCGGCGGCGAACTCGCGCACCAAGCGGCTGGTGTCCTCCGGGGTTTCATCAAAGCCGGTGTCGCTCATCGGGTTGGGCAGGCCGGCGTTGGGGTAGCAGCTGATGAAGGTGTCGGGGGCGACGCGCGCCAACTCTTGGATGTAGGGGCGCATCAACGCCGCGCCCAAGGCGCAGTTCAGACCGACGGCCAAGGGCTGGGCGTGGCGCACGCTGTGCCAGAAGGCGGTCACGGTTTGGCCACTCAAAATACGGCCGGACGCATCGGTCACCGTGCCGCTGATGATGATGGGCAGGCGTTCACCCGAGGCCTCAAAGTACTCGTCAATCGCAAACAGGGCGGCTTTGGCGTTCAGCGTGTCAAAAATGGTTTCCACCAGCAGCACATCCGAACCGCCTTCGACCAGCGCCTCGACTTGCTCGTAATACGCCGCCCGCAGTCCCTCAAAGTCCACGTTGCGCGCGCCGGGGTCGTTCACGTCGGGGCTGATGCTGGCGGTTTTCGGGGTGGGGCCTAACGCGCCCAGCACGAAACGCGGTTTCTCGGGGGTGGAGAACTTGTCGCAGGCGGCGCGGGCGAGTTTGGCCGACTCCAGGTTCATCTCGCGCGCCAAATGCGCCATGTCGTAATCGGCTTGGGCGACGGTGGTGGCACCAAAGGTGTTGGTCTCGATCATGTCGGCACCGGCGGCTAGGTAGCGTTCGTGAATGTCGGCAATCACGTCAGGGCGGGTCAGTGACAGCAACTCGTTGTTGCCTTTCACGTCCTTGTGAAAGTCTTTGAAACGCTCGCCCCGGTACTGCGCCTCACCGAGCTTGAAGCGCTGGATCATGGTGCCCATGGCACCGTCCAGAATCAAAATGCGTTGGGCCAGTAAATCTGGCAGGGCTTGGGCACGGGTGTAGAGAAGAGGTTTCATAGCGGGTGCATTGTAGAAAATGTCACAAGCCCTCGTGAGGGGCGGTGTTTGCGGTGAGAGCCGCAGACGCGTTCGTTGACAAGGGCTTGAGCGGTGTTGGCCAGGCCGTTCATCAAACCCCGGACAATAGGGAACTCAGAAATCAGCTTCGTGCTTATTTTTATATGACAAATTGGCCTCTAGACCATGCTGGTGCTGCGCAAGCAGCTATTTAATTTGTAGCAACACGTTTTGTCCATTCAGCGCATTCTTCAAGAAGTTTTTGGTTACGACCAGTTCCGTGGCCCGCAGCAAGCCATCATGGAACACGTGGTGGCAGGGGGCGACGCCTTGGTGTTGATGCCCACGGGCGGCGGCAAGTCGCTGTGTTACCAAATACCGGCCATTGCGCGCCAGCAAGCCGGTCAAGGCATCACGGTGGTGATTTCGCCCTTGATTGCCTTGATGCACGACCAGGTCGGTGCCTTGCATGAAGCGGGTGTGAGTGCCGCATTTTTGAATTCCACACTGTCGGGCGAAGAAGCCTCACAGGTCGAGAAGCGGCTGTTGCGCGGTGACATCACGATGCTGTACGCCGCCCCCGAGCGGGTCACCACGCCGCGTTTTCTGGCCCAGCTGGATTCCTTGTACGAGCGTGGCCAACTGGCGCTGTTCGCCATTGATGAGGCGCATTGCGTGAGCCAGTGGGGCCACGACTTCCGCCCCGAATACCGGGCGTTGACGGTGCTGCACGAGCGCTTTCCCCAGGTGCCCCGCATTGCGCTGACGGCCACCGCCGATGCGTTGACACGCCAAGACATCGTGGAGCGCCTGCAACTGCAGGAGGCGGGCCAGTTTGTCAGCAGTTTTGACCGCCCCAATATCAGCTACACCATTGTGGAAAAGCGCGAGGCTTCGCAGCAGTTGCTGCGTTTCATTGGGGCAGAGCACGCGGGCGACGCGGGCATCGTGTACTGCCAGTCGCGTCGCCGGGTGGAGGAGGTGGCGCAAATGCTGTGTGACCAAGGCATCGACGCGCTGCCCTACCACGCCGGCTTGGATGTGGCGGTGCGCCAAGCCAACCAAGACCGTTTTTTGCGCAGCGAAGGCATTGTGATGGTCGCCACCGTGGCGTTTGGCATGGGCATTAACAAACCTGACGTGCGCTTTGTGGCGCACCTGGACATGCCCAAAAATATCGAAGGCTATTACCAAGAAACCGGCCGGGCCGGGCGCGACGGTGAGCCGGCCGATGCCTGGATGTGCTATGGCCTGCAAGACGTGGTGAACCAGCGCCGCATGATTGACGAGAGCCCCGCTGGCGAAGAATTTAAACAAGGCCTGCGGGGCAAATTGGATGCGCTGCTCGGCTTGGCCGAGGCCATTGATTGCCGCCGCGTGCGCTTATTGGCTTATTTTGATGAAACCTACGTCGGCAACGCCGCCGCGCCGGGCCGCCCCAAGCAAGGCACGGCCCCCTCGGGGGGCAGCGCAGCACACGAAGTGGCAAGCGTGGGGGTCCGTTGCGGCAACTGTGATAACTGCCTGCAACCGCCTGCGGTGTGGGACGGCACCGAGGCGGCGCGCAAATTACTCAGCACCATTTACCGGCTGCAGCAGTCGGGTGGCATCAGCTACGGTGCGGGGCACATCATGGACATCTTGCGTGGCAAAACGACGGAAAAGGTGACGCAGCGCGGGCATCAGTCGCTCAGCACCTTTGGCATTGGTGCCGATTTGAGCGAATTGCAGTTGCGCGGTGTGCTGCGCCAGTTGATCGCGATTGGCGCTGTGATGGTGGATGCTGAGGCGTTCAACACCTTGCAACTCACCGACGGCTCCCGGGCTGTGCTCAAGGGTGAGGTGGCGGTGCGGCTGCGCCAATCCATCTCCAGCCCCGCCGTGCGCAAATCTCGGCGTACCACCACGGCGGCGTCTAAGGTGCCGGCGGTGCTCGACGCCGAGGGCCAAGAGCGTTACCTGACCCTCAAAGCCTGGCGCGCTGACGTGGCGAAGGAGCACAACCTGCCCGCCTACGTGATCTTTCATGACGCCACCTTGGTGGCCATTGCCGAACGCGCCCCCCAGTCGCTGGATGACTTGCAGGGCATCACCGGCATTGGTGCCAAAAAGCTGGAGGCCTACGGGCAAGAGGTGCTGCGCGTGGTGGCGACCTGAGGGGCGTCAGGTTCACCCGCTATAGATGATCATTTAGGCCTCTTGACCCCGTCAGTATTGCGTTAATTGCTCCGCTTGTTATAGCAAGTTATAGGGTGCCAGTGACGCAGTCGCTTGATCGGCGTAGGCTTCAAACGCTTCAATGGGCAGCGCCCGACGGAAGCGATAGCCTTGAACAGGGATGATTGGGCCCCCTCACGCCGGCCAAACGACCGTCAGCCGTGGGTGATGCGCCGACTCACAGGCATCACCCACGCGTCATTGGCTGGATTTCTTTCCCGCACACCGAACACCAACTCTGGGTCGGTGCGGCTTGACTCCCTCACTATGCCGTTGGCGTCACTGATGTCGATGGCCCCAAGCACGCGCTCAGAGGGCAGTAGCGCTAACAGTGGGTCTTGTAGGGGGGGGAGGGCGGCGCAGATCGTCCCTTGGCGTCAGACTGGTCTTGCAGCCGACGATTCCTAAGTCCGACAGGCTGCTAGCACCCGAGACAGGGTCTGGGTTTGCGCCTCGGCGGTGTTCAGCGCCAAGGCTCGCTCTCGTGCCAGCCCCTACAGCGTGAGCAGCACCAGTGCCAAACAAGCGGCAGCGGCCATGAGCATGGGGCCCCATGGCAGCGGTCGTTTCATGCTGTTTCAGAATACGGCTGGGCATGGCCACCTCCCTCGGTCTGAATGTGGGGCACTATGAGGGGAATGAAGAGCGAGGGCTTGATGCGATAGAACGCCCACCGCGAAGTTACTTGCCAAGAATCGGAAACAGCTTGATCAGACCGTCCGACATCACCTCAACCGCCAACGCCGCCAAAATCAGCCCCATGAGGCGGGTCATGACGTTGATGCCCGTTTTACCCAAGAAACGGGCGATGGGGTTGGCCAAAGAAAAGCAAATAAAAGTGGCCACGGCAATCACCACGCCATAGCCCACCAGCGTGGCCAACTGCCAAAAGGTGGTGGCTTTGGCGGCGTAAATCACCACCGTGGACATGCTGGCCGGACCGGTGAGCAGGGGAATGGTCAGGGGCACGACCGCAATGCTGGCGCGGGCGGCAGCGATATTGAGCTCTTCCTCGTTGGTTTTGGCCTCAGCCGGCTGGGCGTTCAGCATGGACAAGGCCGCAGTGAGCAGCAACAAGCCGCCCCCGACTTGGAAGCTGGCCAGCGAGATGCCGAAAAATGTCAAGATATTGAGGCCCATGAGGGCGCAGGTCGCGATCACCACAAAGGTGCTGAAGGAGGCCATCCAGATCGTGTGCTTGCGCTGCGCCTGATTGAAGTCCTGGGTGTAGTGAATGAAAAACGGAACAATGGCCAACGGGTTAACGATGGCCAGCAAGGTAATGAGGGGTTTGAGGTCCATGAGGGGCGGTCAGAGAAAGCACGATTTTAAGGAATGGGGGACGAGTCTGCCGAACGGCGCTTGGCCGCGACTTAGCGCCCGCCCGCGACGTCGATCAGCGCACCGGTGGTGTAGCTGGCCTGTTCTGACAGCAACCACAGGATGGATTGCGCCACCTCCTGGGCGGTGCCCGCCCGCTGCAGGGGGCCTTTCACGGCCATCTGGTGCGCCCGGTCGGGTTGACCGCCTGAGGCGTGAATGTCGGTGTCAATGATGCCGGGGCGAACCGCATTGACACGAACGCCTTCCGCCGCCACTTCTTGCGCCAGCCCGAGGGTGAAGGTGTCCACAGCGCCTTGGGTGGCGGCGTAGTCCACAGACTGGCCTGCACTGCCCAGTCTGGCTGCCGCGCTGGAGACGTTGACAATGCTGCCACCCGCGCCGCCGTGGCGGGTGCTCATGCGCAGAATCGCTTCCCGAGCGCACAAAAAGCTGCCCAACACGTTGATGTCAAAGAGGCGTCTGAGGCGGTCGGTGGTCATTGCATCGACCCGACAGGCCACATCCACCACGCCGGCGTTGTTAACCAGGGCGGACAGGGGGCCGAGCTTGGCATCCACCCGTTTGAACATCGCCACCACCTGGGCCTCCACCCCCACGTCGGCCTGAACCGCCATGGCGTGCCCACCATGGGCGCGAATGTGCCGCACCACCTCATCGGCTGCCAACGAGTGGTGGGCGTAGTTCACAGCGACGGCATAACCGCGTTCAGCGGCCAGCAAAGCGGTGGCCGCACCGATGCCACGTGAGCCGCCGGTGACTAACAGGACAGGGTTCATGGGGGGTGAGGAGGTGAGACTCGGTCGGGACCGTGCCGTATTTTCCAATTCAGGTATGAGCCTGAAGCGGGCTTGAGTCGGTGCCCTTCTGCTGGTGGGCTTGACCGGATTAAAACTGGAAGTTTAAGGGTTTGGATGGTGTTTGAACCCGATTCAGCGCACGGAAAACGACCAACCCAAGTGGGCACAATTTGTAAGACTTTTATAGCGCTGGCCCTTGTCCCACCTGCGCAAGCAGCTCTCTTTTTAATAGCGGAGGTAAAGCTGATGGGGGCGGTGTCTTTAGGCGAGAGCGGCCCTTGGCTTTCACCTTGAAGCCGTGTCAACGGGATGAGGAGCGTTCAATGTAGCGCTTGCGCCAGAAGAATGCCGCCAAACCCATGGCCGTGCTGGCCATCAGGATCAGCGCCAGCCAAAAACCATTGCTGCGGTGCAGCAGGGGAATGAAATCGAAGTTCATGCCAAAAATACCGGCGATCAAGTTCAAGGGCAAAAAAACGGCGGTGAGTACCGTGAGCGTTCGCATGATTTCGTTCGTGCGGTGGCTTTGAGCATTGAAGTGCATTTGAACCGCGGTTTCCGCGCTTTGTTCTAGCCGCTGAACGTGGTGAACGACCCGCTCGATGTGTTCCAGCACGTCCCGGCTGCGGACCTGCAGCAAGTCGCGCTCGCGTTGGCTTTCAGGCGTCGCGGCCTCAGGCCAGGCTTTGATCGCCTCTATCCAATCCTGCAAGGCCGCGCGCTGGTCTTCGCAGACCTCGTCGAGTTGATGCAAAGACAAGCGGGCTTCGAGCAGCGCGCCCCAGTTGCTGAACCGGGCCTTGGGGTTCAGCAGGTCGGTTTGCCAATGGTCCAGTTGGTGCGTGAGTTCCCGGCGCAGCTCCAGAAAACCGTCCACCATCTGATTGATGATGCGCAGCATCAGGTCCGCCGGGCTGCTGGGCAGGCGGGCACCGCCGGTGTGGTGGGTCTGGCTGATGACGGCGGTGGCCAGCAAGCGGGCGGCGTAAGCGTCGCGCACGGCGCAGTCGGTGGGGTGCACGGTCAGCAGCACATGGTCAAACACGGCAAAGCCGACCGGGCTGGTGTCAATGCGACGCAAAATCGGTGGCCCGCTGCGTTTGACGACGCCGCTTGACCTTGGGGCGGGCAGCGCTGGCGTGGATTCGATCCCCCCTGCCGCCAGACGGCGAAACACCATCAGGTCGTAGAGCGAGGTGTAGTCGTAACGCGAAGGGAGTTGCTTGTTGAGCAGGTCTGAGATGTGGAGATCAACCAGCTGCGTGCCACTCAAAGACTGCAAAACGGCTTGAATTTGGCTTTGCAGCGTTTCAAACTCGTCTCGCGCGCAAGCGATCCAAACAAAGCCGGACTCCGGCCACTGAATGTCACCCAGAGTCGCTAAATTGTCAGTTTCGACGATGTGATGGTCGTTGATGGAGAAAATGCGCATGGCGATCAGCGAGGGTCGAAGTTATACAAAAAATAGGCCTCTAGCAGCCTGTCGGACTTAGGAATCGTCGGCTGCAAATCGACCGCAGCGGGCTATTTTTCGTCGCTTTCTTACCCAATATCCAGATATTGGGCTGCGAAATCGTCAAAAACTAGTCGGCGCTGGGGCCGATTTTCGCTTTCGACGACCTAAGCCCGACAGGCTGCTAGCCCTTGCCAATCAAGCGCAAGTCGCTATGAATTTTGAAGCAGTCGCGCCGCATCCCGGGCAAAGTAGGTGAGCACGCCGTCAGCCCCTGCGCGCTTGAACGCCAGCAGGCTTTCCATCATCACCGCATCGTGGTCCAACCAGCCGTTCTGAGCTGCCGCCTTGAGCATGGCGTACTCGCCGCTGACTTGGTAGGCAAAGGTGGGCACCTTGAATTCATCTTTGACGCGGCGCACCACATCCAAATACGGCATGCCGGGTTTGACCATCACCATGTCAGCACCTTCGGCAATGTCCATCGCGACTTCGCGCAAGGCCTCGTCGGAGTTGCCGGGGTCCATCTGGTAAACCTTTTTGTTGCTTTTTCCCAGGTTGCCCGCCGAACCGACGGCGTCGCGGAACGGGCCATAGAAGGCGCTGGCGTATTTGGCGCTGTAAGCCATGATGCGGGTGTGAATGAAATGCTCGGCTTCCAAGGCTTGGCGAATGGCGCCAATGCGGCCATCCATCATGTCGCTGGGCGCCACGATATCAACGCCCGCCTGCGCTTGGGTCAGCGCCTGCTTCACCAGCACCTCAATCGTGGCTTCGTTCATGATGTAGCCGTTCTCGCCTGGATCCGGGTCGGGCAGACCATCTTGTCCGTGGGTGGTGAAGGGGTCCAGCGCCACATCGGTCATCAGGCCGAGCTCAGGAAACTCTTTTTTGAGCGCCCGCACCACGCGCGGCACCAAGCCGTCCGGGTTAAAAGCTTCGCGACCATCAGGCGTTTTCAGCGAGGCATCCACCACCGGAAACAGCGCCATCACCGGAATGCCCAGCTTCACGCAGTCTTCGGCCACGGGCAGCAGAAGGTCCAAACTGAGGCGCTCGACCCCTGGCATGGAGGCAATGGCGACCCGTTGTTGTTGTTCATCCACCACAAACACCGGGTAAATCAAGTCATGGGGCGTGAGCGAGTTTTCGCGAACGAGATGGCGGGTGAACGCGTCGCGACGCAGGCGACGGGGGCGACCCATGGGGTAAGGAGCATAGGTAATCATGCTGAAAAGTGTACTTGCGGAACGACTTTTGTCAGCGTTGTGAAAAATTACTTTGCCCTTTTTATTGAAAGGGCTCTTTTTTTTGATAAATTACGTCCAGACAGTTCGCTGTCTCCCGCTTTTCCTCCCTGAGCGGGGCCTTGATGTGTGACAGCAAATAGGCTTGCCACCCCAGCATTCGTGCTGGGGTTTTTTTTGGCCTAAACTGAGTCAATGCTCTGGGTCAAATCACTCCATATCGTCTTCGTTGCCAGCTGGTTCGCCGGCCTTTTTTACTTGCCACGCATCTTTGTGAACCTCGCCATGGTGCCTGCTGGGTCCGTCGCGGAGCGAGATCGCTTGTTGCTGATGGCGCGCAAACTGCTGCGCTTCTCCACGATCTTGGCGGTGCCAGCGGTCGGTTTAGGGTTGGTTTTGTGGCTTTACTACGGGTTTGGGCAAGGCCCCGGCAATATCTGGTTGCATACCAAGCTCTTCTTTGTGATTTTGGCGCTCGGTTACCACCATGCTTGCAGTGGGTTGCTGAAAAAATTTCTGCGCAGCGATTCACCCCACAGTCACGTTTGGTTTCGCTGGTTCAACGAGATTCCCGTGATTTTGTTGCTGATCATCGTGGTACTGGTCGTGGTCAAACCGTTTTAACGACCGCATGTCATGCACAAGACCTCCGCCTGGCCTTTGGCGCTGGTTTATGTCGGGCTCATTGTTTACGCCAGTTTGTACCCGTTCACAGAATGGCGCTACCAAGGCATTGTCTCGTGGGCTTTCTTGTCGGCGGGCTGGCCCAAGTACTGGACTGGATTTGATGTGGTTTCCAATGTGCTGGGCTACGGACCCTTTGGGTTTCTGCTGGCACTGAGTGCGTTGCGCACCGAGCGTGGTCACTGGGCCGTCACAGGGGCCACCGCAGTGGCCGCCTTGTTGTCTTTTTCCATGGAGTCTTTGCAGGGGTTTCTGCCCTCCCGTGTGCCCTCTAACGTTGATTTGGGGCTCAATGTCATGGGCGCTTGGGCGGGGGCCATGTTGGCCTGGTCCTTAGAGAAGCTGGGCGTGATTGACCGTTGGAGTCAGTTTCGCGCGCGATGGTTTGTTGCACAGGCCCAGGGGGGCTTGGTCTTGCTGGCCTTGTGGCCTGTGGCCTTGCTTTTTCCAGCGGTGGTGCCCTTTGGGTTGGGGCAGGTGTTGGAGCGGGTGGAGGGTGCGATGGTGGACGTGTTGGTGGACACGCCATTCCTGGCTTGGTTGCCTGTGCGCGAGGTGGAGCTCAAGCCGGTGGTGCCGGGGATGGAGTGGGTCGCGGTCACCCTGGGCTTGTTGATCCCTTTCTTGCTGGGCTTTGGCATCATTTCGGCGGCGGGTCGCCGGCTGGTTTTTATGGGCTTCGCATTGGCCGTTGGCATGGCCACCACGGCGTTGTCAGCGGCGCTCAGCTATGGCCCTGCCCACGCATGGGAGTGGTTCGGGTTGCCAGCCCAAGCGGGCTTGGTGACCGCGCTGGTGTTGGGGGCCCTGCTGTTGCCCGTCCCGCCCCGCTCTACGGCGGCCTTGTTGGTTCTGGCACTGGGCGTTTACCTGAGTCTTCTGAATCAAATGCCAACCAATCCGTACTTTGCCCAGACCTTGTCAGCTTGGGAGCAGGGCCGGTTCATTCGGTTTCACGGCATTGCCCAATGGTTGGGGTGGGTGTGGCCCTACGCCGCTTTGGCCTATGTCATGCGCAGAATTCTGGTGCGCGAACCAAAAAACTAGAATCTCGATATGACTGACATCACACATGACGAAACAGCAGCAAGTCCGAAGAGTGCCGTCTCTGCAAACTATTACGAGCGCCACATTTTTTTCTGTTTGAACGAGCGAAAGAACGACGAGGCGTGCTGCGCCCAGCACAACGCACAAGCCGCGTTTGACCGGTGCAAGTCCTTGGTTAAGGCGGCTGGTCTGTCGGCACCGGGCCAGGTTCGGGTCAACAAAGCCGGCTGTTTGGATCGCTGTGCGGGCGGACCGGTGGCCGTGGTGTACCCTGAAGGGGTCTGGTACTCTTACGTTGACAATGATGACATTGACGAAATCGTGGAGTCACATTTAAAGAACGGCAAAGTGGTGGAGCGTCTGTTGACGCCGCCTCATCTGGGTCGTTAACTGTCTTGGGGTGTTCTGCACCCGTCACCCCTCACCAAATACTTCAGCCGCGATTTGCGGGTTGAGGTTCATTTTTGAATTCATGAAAAAAATATTTTTATCTTTGGCTGCGGCCGTGTGGTTTTCAGCGTCCGCGCAATCCCCTCAGCCGCCAGAAATTGCCGCCCGGTCGTACATGCTGGTTGACGTGACGGCCAATCAAATCTTGGCGGCGAAGGACATCGATTCACCCGTTGAGCCTGCGTCCCTGACCAAGCTGATGACGGCGTATTTGGTATTCGATGCCCTTCGCAATAAAAAACTGGAGCTGCAACAAACCTTGCCTGTGAGCGAGAGGGCTTGGAAAATGCCCGGCTCTCGGATGTTCATTGATCCCAAAATGATGGTGCCGGTAGAAGATTTGCTGAAGGGCCTGATTGTTCAGAGTGGCAATGACGCTTCGGTCGCGTTGGCTGAAGGGGTGGGTGGCAGCGTCGAGCGCTTTGTGGAAATGATGAATGAGCAAGCCAAGTTGCTTGGCATGAAATCAAGCAGCTTTAAAAACCCCGAAGGTTTGACAGAAGCGGGGCATACCACGACGGCACGCGACCTGAGCACGCTGGCAACGCGATTAATGCAGGATTTCCCCATTTACGTCGGCTATTACGCCATCAAAAAGTACCGCTACGCGGGCACACCCTCTGCCAACGACAACAACCGCAATCTGCTCTTGTACCGCGATCCGTCGGTTGATGGATTGAAAACCGGCCATACCAATGCGGCTGGCTATTGCCTCATTGCAACGGCAAAACGCGATTTTCCGGCGCTGGGTGTTTCAGGTGCGGCTGCAGGCTCCCCCGAATCAGTAGGAGGGCGGCGGTTGTTGTCCATCGTTTTGGGGGCTGCGAGTGAAAATGCGCGGGCCAATGAGTCGCAAAAATTGTTGAACTGGGGTTACACCGCATTCGAGCCCGTGAAGTTATTTGACGCCAATCAACCCGTTGTATCGCCACCCGTCTGGAAAGGACGCGATTCACTCGCCAAGCTGGGCCAGACCCATGCCATCGTGGTTGCTGTTCCCGCTGGCAGTGCCGGCAAAGTCAAAACCCAAGTGGTGCGCACGGACCCTCTGGTTGCCCCTATCAAAAAGGGCCAGCAGATCGGCGTCTTGAAAATTAGCAACGGCGATCAGCCTTTGGCCGAGGTGCCGTTGATTGCGTTGGAGATGGTCGAGGAGGCCGGCGTGTTGGGTCGAACCTGGGATGCCATCCGCTTATGGATCAAGTGAGCGGTTGCATCGCCCCGAATCTTGGTGATCAAGGGCTTGCGGGATTATTCCTCGCCTGATATAGTCGAGGGCTTTTCGGAATTTCCGAAGGGATTCACGTTTTCGAAGTATTTAAGTCTTAGCTATGAAAATAGCTATCAAACGTTTAGGGACGTTTTTCAATGCCAACCATTAATCAGTTAGTTCGCCATGGACGCGAGGTCGAAGTGATCAAGTCCAAAAGCCCTGCGATGGAAAATTCGCCGCAGCGCCGTGGTGTGTGCACTCGTGTGTACACCACAACGCCTAAAAAGCCCAACTCCGCTCTGCGTAAAGTCGCCAAAGTGCGCTTGACCAACGGGTTTGAAGTTATTTCTTACATCGGCGGTGAAGGCCACAACCTGCAGGAGCACTCGGTTGTGCTCGTGCGTGGTGGTCGGGTCAAGGACTTGCCAGGTGTTCGTTACCACATCGTGCGCGGTTCGCTCGACTTGCAAGGCGTGAAAGATCGCAAGCAGTCACGCTCCAAGTACGGCGCGAAGAGGCCTAAGGCGAAATAAGCCAACGCTTGATTTGAAAGTAAATGGTGCTGTTTCCCGCGTGGCGCGGTGATTCGGCGTAGTGACCCGTGTTGGGTCGAGTAAGTAAAAACCAAAATGGTTTTTGCGGTGTCTGCCAAGACGCCAACTGAAGCAAATAAGAGGTGAAATAATGCCACGTCGTCGCGAAGTCCCTAAACGTGAAATCCTGCCGGATCCAAAGTTCGGCAATGTCGAGTTGTCCAAATTCATGAACGTGATCATGGAAGGCGGCAAAAAAGCGGTCGCTGAGCGCATCATTTATGGTGCCTTGGAGCAGATCGAGAAAAAGAACCCAGGCAAAGACCCCGTTGAAGCCTTCACCATGGCCATCAACAACGTCAAGCCGATGGTTGAGGTGAAGTCCCGCCGCGTCGGGGGTGCTAACTACCAAGTGCCTGTTGAAGTGCGCCCTGTTCGTCGCTTGGCTTTGTCCATGCGCTGGATTAAAGAAGCCGCACGCAAGCGTGGCGAGAAGTCCATGGCCCTTCGTTTGGCGAATGAGCTGATGGAAGCCACTGAAGGTCGTGGCGGTGCGATGAAAAAGCGTGACGAAGTTCACCGCATGGCAGAAGCCAACAAGGCCTTCTCTCACTTCCGTTTCTAAAACGGTTATTGCGCGGCTTTTTGGGCTGCTTGTCAATCTCGGGCGCGCTTTATGCGCGCCTTTGTAGGTTGCAGGTCAGGTGAAAGTCGCACGCTGCACCGCGTTGTTGCGGGTAGCGCTTTTGAAGATACAGATCAACCAAGGATCCCACATGGCTCGCCATACCCCCATTGAGCGCTACCGCAATATCGGTATTTCTGCTCACATTGACGCCGGTAAAACCACCACGACCGAGCGCGTACTTTTTTATACCGGCGTGACCCATAAATTGGGTGAAGTGCACGACGGCGCTGCCACCACCGACTGGATGGAGCAAGAACAAGAGCGTGGCATCACGATCACTTCGTCTGCCGTAACTTGCTTCTGGAAGGGAATGGACTTTTCCCGCGCAGAACACCGCATCAACATCATTGACACCCCCGGCCACGTGGACTTCACGATTGAAGTGGAGCGTTCCATGCGCGTGCTGGACGGGGCGGTCATGGTGTATTGCGCTGTGGGCGGCGTACAGCCACAGTCTGAAACCGTGTGGCGCCAGGCTAACAAGCACAAAGTACCCCGTTTGGCCTTTGTTAATAAGATGGACCGCACGGGTGCCAACTTCTTCAAGGTCGTTGACGGCATGAAGCTGCGCCTGAAGGCCAACCCGGTGCCCATCGTTGTCCCCATTGGTGCCGAAGATAAGTTCGAAGGTGTCGTGGACCTCATCAAAATGAAGGCTATTTACTGGGACGATGCCTCGCAAGGCATGAAGTTCGAGTACCGCGAAATTCCTGCTGATCTCGTTGATGTGTGCAACGAGTGGCACGAAAAAATGGTTGAGTCGGCTGCGGAAGCCAGTGAAACACTGATGAACAAGTACCTCGAAGAAGGTTCTTTGACCGAAGAGGAAATCATCTTCGGCATACGTCAGCGCACCATTGCCTGCGAGATCCAGCCTATGCTGTGCGGTACAGCGTTCAAGAACAAGGGCGTGCAGCGCATGCTGGACGCGGTGCTTGATTTCTTGCCTGCGCCGACCGACATTGCCGATGTCGCTGGTACCGATGAAGACGAAAATCCAATCACTCGCAAAGCGTCTGATTCAGAGAAGTTTTCTGCGTTGGCTTTCAAGTTGATGACTGACCCGTTTGTGGGCCAATTGACGTTTGTTCGTGTGTACTCCGGTGTTCTGTCCAAGGGCGATACGGTGTACAACTCGATCAAAGGCAAGAAAGAGCGTATTGGTCGTATCGTGCAAATGCACGCCAACGAGCGCCAAGAAGTGGATGAGATTCGCGCGGGTGACATCGCTGCTTGCGTGGGCTTGAAAGATGTCACCACAGGTGAAACCCTGTCAGATATCGGTTCGCCTATCATTTTGGAGCGCATGGTATTTCCTGAGCCTGTCATTACGCAGGCAGTGGAACCAAAGACCAAGGCCGATCAAGAAAAAATGGGTATCGCCTTGCAGCGCTTGGCAGCAGAAGATCCTTCTTTCCGCGTGAAAACTGACGAAGAGTCAGGCCAGACGCTGATCGCCGGTATGGGCGAGTTGCACTTGGAAATTATTGTTGACCGCATGAAGCGCGAGTTTGGCGTGGAAGCCAACGTGGGTAAGCCCCAAGTGGCCTACCGCGAAACGATCCGCAAGACGATCGAAGATGCCGAAGGCAAGTTCGTGCGTCAGTCCGGTGGTAAGGGTCAGTACGGCCACGTCGTGTTGAAAATCGAACCCAATGAAGCCGGCAAGGGCATTGAGTTTGTGGACGCGATCAAGGGCGGTACCGTTCCTCGCGAGTACATTCCTGCGGTTGAAAAAGGGATCCGTGAAGCGGTGACGCAAGGCGTGATGGCGGGCTACCCTGTGGTTGATGTGAAGGTGACTTTGCACTTCGGTTCGTACCATGATGTTGACTCCAACGAATTGGCGTTCAAGATGGCTGCGATCTTTGGTTTCAAGGAAGGTTGTCGCAAAGCCAACCCCGTCATCTTGGAGCCCATGATGGCGGTGGAGGTGGAAACACCGGAAGACTACGCTGGTAACGTGATGGGCGACTTGGCCTCACGTCGCGGTATGGTTCAGGGTATGGATGACATGGTCGGTGGTGGTAAGGCTATCAAGGCTGAAGTGCCGCTGTCGGAAATGTTTGGTTACTCGACCACTCTGCGCTCCATGTCGCAAGGTCGTGCGACTTACACCATGGAATTCAAGCACTACTCGGAAGCCCCGCGTAATGTGTCTGAAGCCATCATGGCTGCTCGCGCCAAGTAATTTTGTATCTGTCTGCGACAGTGTGCCGATCCGTGCCCGTGCGGATTGATTCAGCAACATTGTGCAGACATAAAACCAACACACGGGCATAGCTCTTTTGGAGAATTGAAAATGGGAAAAGAAAAATTCACGCGTACCAAGCCCCACGTGAACGTGGGCACGATTGGCCACGTTGACCACGGCAAAACCACGCTGACCGCTGCGATCACGACGATCTTGGCTTCTAAATTTGG
>JAGODZ010000188.1 GCA_017997975.1 Rhodoferax sp. | reverse complement strand
GCCTCATGGATGATGGCTTTGCGCTGCTGTTGCAGCAGGTCGTCGAGCTGGTCAATCAGGTTGATCTGGCGGTTGATATTGGCAACCCTGTTACTCACGCGATCAACGATTTTTCTTCGCTCATCGTAGGTGGGAGGAAACGGAATTGGCAACTGACCAATGCTCTCAAAGTTCAAACCATCTCGCGCCGCTCCAATCTGATCAATCGCCATTTGGGCTTTTGTCAAACGGGACAACATGGCCAGCGCTACATAGTCAGCCACTCCCTTATTTCTGAGTCTGATGATGCAAACGTGCTGGCTGACGTTGGCTGCAGGAAATCCGACTGGCACCAATGCCGATCGACCAATAGATGCCCCAGTGATGTTGAGCAAAATGTCTTTTGGTTTGACCGAAGTGGCATTCATTTCATGATGAATTTGGTCAGAAATATAGACAACATCATTCAGGCGAATACCGTCGTCCCAGATGTTTTGACTGCGCAAAAAAACAGTACCGCTTGACGAGTAAACGCTACTACCACCCAGTGGTGTTTTGCCACTGCCAATCTTGCTAGTCATAGCCTTCAATCGAAAGATATGCCAGTGTTGCGGAATAGAACCGGTTGCATCAATACCGCTAAATTTCGTAGCCACTGTGCGATCAAGACCAAAGCTTGTCGCCTCTGAAATGATTGTGGTCTTCAAATCGCTCAGAAGATCACGCTTCTTGGCGAGCAGTGCGCGGCGTTTGTCGATGCGGGTGGTTTGGAGATCAAGCCAGTCGGCTATGCGGCACTGATCGTCAAGTGGTGGAAGCTCAAATCGAAAGTCAGAGACGAACTTTTCCGGCACCCGCTTCAACCCGGCGGAGCCCTTCATTTCGTTCTTTCCACCAACAGCGAAGTCCAGTCCTTTAATCCGATAGTGCAGAAACGCAGGCGTGATATTCAGGCGTGATCGTAAAACGATGACCTCGGTCGTGGCCAATGCAACGCCCACTGCCAAGCCTTGCCCAATGGCAGATTTTTCGTTTTCGAAGCAGGGGGTTACCTTGGCAAACAAAACATCGTCGGTCCTGAACTGTGAGTAGCCATTCGCCTCGCTGCTGTGCTTCTGAAGACCGTGCGACAGGCCACCGTTTACCCCGATGGCATCCATGGGGAAGAAGTCGACAAGCTGATTCTTTGGAATGCGTGTTGCGGGGTTGATGCGCGCAACGTCTTTGATGCGACAAACCTGCCAATTGTGGCTATCTGGCGCACGAGGCGCACGCTGAATTTTCGAATTCAGGTTCATTCAATCGCTCGCAAATCCTTGGCAATTTCCGCTTCGAGCGTTGCCATTTCGGCTTCGATGGCCGCAATATCCTTCAGAATTTCCGCACTCGCGCGCACATCGCTTTGCTTCGGAAAAACCCGGTTGAAGTTGATCTCGCACCCGGTTTTGGCCCCATGCAAGCACCAGGGCTCATGCACCCAGCGGTTCAAAAATGCGGCAATCAACTGGTTGTTGGCCTCCGCATCCGACGCATAGGCCACGGTCTCATGGTCTTTTTCCAGCAGGCGGTCTAACACCACTTCGACCTTGGCGCGTTCCAGCCCTTTGGCCTTGGCCACTTTGGCGCGCACCGACAACACGCCCAGGCCTTCATCCTCACCGTCCACCGAAATGGCCCCGGTTTCGTTGTCGCGCTGGTAGATTGGTCCACCGGCAATTCGCACCGTGGTTTGCTCGGCCTGGCGCGCTGCGTCGTTGAACAGGGCCACGGCTTCTTTCACGGTGCGGTCGGGGCGCTCTGCCAGCAGGGGAGCCAGGTTCAACACGCCGTGGTCCACGGTGAATTCGGTCTGGTCAAACCGAACGGTGAGCTGGTGGCCGTTGATCGGTTCGGTGCTGCTGATGGCGCGGCCCTGCTCGTCGTGGCGCCACAGCTCCAGCTCCACTTTGTTGTACAGCAGCGCGTCAATGGGCAGGCGGCGCGCAATGGGGCCGTCACAAAAGTCGCGTAGCGCCTGCACGATGCGTTCGCGGTTGGCGTCGTCGATCTCGCAGTTCTTCATGTTCAGGTTGCGCTTAAGCTTGGTAAAGCAGCTCTCGGCATTGACCAGCAGCACAAAGCCCTTGCGGTTGGCGGGTTTGGCGCGGTTGAGCACCCACAGGTAGGTGCTAATCCCGGTGTTGAAAAACTCGTTTTTGGGCAGCTGGATGATGGCTTCGACCATGTCCTGTTCTTGCAGCAGCCAGCGCCGGGTTTCAGACTCACCCCCGCCCGCATCGCCCGAGAACAGGGTGGAACCCGAATGCACCACGGTGGCCACGCCCACGTCGGACAGATGGTAGGCGGCGTGCTGCAAAAACAGAAGTTGCCCGTCGGACGTGGGCGGCATGCGGTTGGCATGAAAGCGGCCCGTAGCATCAAGCTCCAGCGTTTTCTTCAGGTCTTTCCAGTCCACACCATAAGGCGGATTGGCGACGATGGCATCGAATTTTTCGCCCAAAAACAGGTCGTTGGTCAGGGTGTTGCCCCATTCAATGCGCGCGTCTTGCCGAAAGCGTGCTTCGATGGCCGCCAGCGCGTACAGCGCGTCGTTCAACTCCTGGCCAAAGCTGCGCACCGACAGGTTGGGGAAGGCGTCGCGCAGCGCATCTTCGGTGGCAAACAAGAAGTTGCCCCCGCCACAGGCCATGTCGTACACGTCGGCAATGCCGTTGCCGCCCGGGCCTTCGCGGCGCAGCTCGACGATGATGGCGCTGGCCAGGTCAATCACGTCGGTGGGGGTGTATTGCTCGCCCGCAGTTTCGGCCGAGATGTCGGCCCACTTGCGCTTGATGTGCTCTTCAATGGTGGTGATTTCGGAGTTATCAAACGGCGTGAGGTCTATCGACGCCCATTTTTGCGCAAAGGGAAACAGCGGGTTGTTGTCGCGGCTTGCCAGGTCTGCCGCTTTGCCTTGCATGTCCAAAAACTTGGCGTGGCCCTGGGCGTAACCAATGCCCAGCAGACGCTTGGTGGCGGGGTCGTACTGGTCCAGGTGCGAAAGCAGCTTGTTGAGGAAATTGCCGCCGGGCACCAGACAGACTTCACGCAGGCCTTTCTCATGGATCAGCAGGTCGCGGTGGTAGCCCTTGTTGGCGGCTTTGGCGGCGTAGTCCAGCCACTCCAAGTGCGCCGGGTTTTCTATTTTGAAGTCGGTAGCCACCGCAGTTGTGAACTCTGCGATGCGCGCCTGGCGAAAGCGCCTCAGGCGCGATTCCAGCATCATGAGCGCAAAGAACGGCATCATGTAACTGGGCCAGTCACTCTTCTTGATACCGGCACCGAGCAGCGTATCAGCGGCACTCCAGATCGTTTCTGCGCACGATAGAAGTGCTGCTCCGATTTTTTGGGTCATTTGGCTTTCTTCTTACTGTCGGCGTCGGCACTGAGCGGCTCTTGAATCAGCACGCCCATCCGGGCACAGCAGACTCTGATCATCACTTGGTTCATGTTGGCGATGCTGCGGTGACCACAGATGGGGCGGTCCACAGCGCTTCTTTGAAGCTGGGCTCAAGTCGAAACGTCAATGTGGTGGCTTTGGTAGCGGGCATGGCTTTTTGTTACAGCATGTGTGCTGTATAAGTGCTGCACTGTATAACAAAGCTCAGTGGCGTCCGATGGCGTGGGTTACACGCGGATTGCACTGTCCAGCAGGGAGAACCCATGGCCCGTCATTACTCGACCCGAGACTTTTTTCGGCACATGCCCAACGCCCTGCTGGGCCGTTACTTTGCGGCGCGCGAGGTGTTTGGCGAGTTCGACTTTGCCGCCATGCCCGAGACCCGGCACGACGCGCTGTTCGCCGCCTGGCTGGCGCTGCCAGAGGCCCAGCGCAACACCATGGATGCGGAGTTCCGCGACATCTTTGAGATGGGTTGCGAGAAGGGTTGCCGCGCCATTCTGGACGAGGCCCAATGGCACCTGGCCCAAGATGCAGACCCCAACGCCGCCAATGCCTTCACTGAAAAGCTGGCCGCGCTGGTCAACCACTTTGAGCGCGCCATGGTCACGTATCTGGACCACCAAGCGTTTTGGCGGGGTGCCACACGGTTCTACCACGCCGACACGCTGTCGTACTGGCGCAAGCGCAAGAACCTGCCGCACAAGGCAGCTTTGGTGGACGCCGCAAACGTCCAAGCGCTGGCCAACCGCATCCGCACCTACTTTCACCACACTGAGGGCCGTGGCAACAACTGCGTGGTGGAGCCTTTTCGCCGGGGGGACCGCGACTACTTCTTCGCCTACCCGGAGGACTATTCACAGCAAAGCCCGGAATGGGTGGATGGGCAGTTTGGCATCCGTCCGCACAACCCGGCGTTTGAGGTGGTCTTTGTGTTCTCGCAGTCTGAAGGCTCGCTGGACCTGAACTACCGTGGCCCCTTCAAAGCCATCGAGCCGCTGCAGGCCATGTTTGCCGAAACGATTCTGCAATTGCCCGAACTGCCGCCCGAGCCCGAAGACTTACGTGTGTATGACCTGGGGCCGCTGATGCAGCGCAATTTTGAATTCACCTACGACGTGGGCAGTGGCATTGAGAGCGTTGTCGTCAAGAAGCTACGGCTGTCGTCCCGGGCCACCAAGGGTGAGCGCATCGCGCTGGAGGCCGATACCAGCAAAGACCCACAGGCCGTGTATGCCTTACTGGATCGCATCCAGGCCGCCATGCCCATGGCCCAGTACAGCGTTACCCAGGTGAACCTGGCGGTGCGCATGGTGGTGGAGGCCGACCGGCCAGCCAAGACGGTCAACATCCATATCACCTACCCCAACTCTTGCTCGCTCAAGTATGACGAACTGGGGCTGAAGCTGCGCGACATGCTCAGCGCATCGGGGATTGAACCGCGTGAGCCTGAAGATGTGGCCGCACCGGACGCCGCTGCCGCTGTGGCACTTGCACCGGTGGAATGACTCCCGAAACCGCCTTGATCGAGTTGCTGGGCCGCGTAGGCGCGCGCCATGGCGATTCAGTCACGGTCAGCACGGAAGAGCTGAGCCAGTGGCCCGCAGCGGCGGTGTCCGCATTAAAGTCACAAGGTTTGTTACTCAAAGCACGTCCCGCAAAAAGCGTAATTTGCGACGGGTGCGAACAGGATTGCAGCATGCCCGTGCAAACGGTGACCCGCGCCAACGCGTTCGCCAGCTCCTTCGTGGTGTGTGACAAGCGCAGCGACACCAACCGTGTGCCCGTCCCCTCTGCACGGCTGGCACTGTGGCGCTGCGATGCCAAAGCGGTGTGCGGATTTGTGGCTGCCAGTTTGGGGCTGCAGCAAACCTCTGTGCAGCCTCCGGATGAGGGTTCGCTGCTCATTGGCGTGGTGCGTGGCAAAAAGCGCACCCAGATGCTGTGTCTGCGAGTCGTGCAGGGCCATTTGAGATTGGTCGCAGGTGCGGATGGCTTGCCCCTGACCGATGTCATCGTCTTCGAGAACAGCTGCTTCACGCTGGACCAGGTCGCCATTCGCCACATGGTGGACGCAGCCACCACCGCCGACCCGCGTCACACGCCCAGCGCCGTCAAGCGGGAAGCGCGCAAGGTCGAGACGCAGGCCATGTACGCGACCTGGCAGAAGGCGTACCGCGCTTTGCTCAAGAAGAATCCGGGGAAACCGGACGTTTGGTACTCGCAGCAGATTGCCAAGCTATCCATCGCGCAAGGCCGCGACGCCAGCACCATCAAAAAACACATGCTGACCTGAGTGCCTGCAGGTCAGCCACCTGAAATCAAAGCGGGCTGGCGGCCCCCAAGTCGGTAAAGTTTTTGATCTTGACCGACCCGTCTGGAAACCGCGCAATCACATCCAGTTCGCCGCCCATGGCCTCGATGTGGCTGCGCAGGGTGGACAGGTACATGTCGGTTCGTTTTTCGATCTTGGCAATCGATGGCTGCTGCACATGCAGCACTTCGGCCAACATCTTTTGCGACAGGCCACGGGCTTGGCGCAGTTCGTTGAGCGGCATTTCAGCCAACATCTGCCGGGCCATGCCATCGGCCTTCTCGCGTGCGGCCTGAGTCATACCCGCGCGCAGTTCTGTAAATTTCTTAGCCATCTATTGCTCCTTCACGTCGAAGTTGTACCAGGTGCTCGTCGTACAGCCGGTCGGCAATCGGCACATTTACGTCATACCAGCGGTCGTCGCCCGTCTTGTCGCCGCCAATCAAAAGAATCGCCATGCGGCGTGGATCGAATGCGTACAGCGTGCGAAATGGCCGCCCGCCATGCTGGGTGCGAAGTTCGCGCATGTGCCCATGCTTGGAGCCATGAATGCCGCTGCTGTGCGGGTGCCCCAATGCTGGCCCCCGCGCTTCGAGCAACTGCACAGAGGCCGCCACTGACGCCTGCTCGTCTTCCGTCAGACCAGCCCACCAGTCACCAAATTCGTCGGTGTATTCAACGTCCCAAGTCATGCGCAAATATAGCCTTTGTGGAATATTCCGTCAAATGCATGTTTGGGTCCATCAATCGATTGGCTTGAAATAGTTGGGCGGAAAGTTTTCGCCCAGTTTTCTCCTCTGAAAACGCGCCGTTTGGCGCTGTTTTGTTCCAGCCAACGCATCCCTCTTTCCCTCTGAAACATCACTCACAGCACGCCGTGGCGTGGGCCTTTTTTCGCCCAAAACGCCCAAACACACTGCGTCTGAGTTTGTTCCATACCCGTCAAAGAGGACCCAACATGACGACCACCATCCTGCGTATCCCTGCCGCCAAAACCCAATCGGGCTACTCCCGCTCCACCATCTACCTGCGCATTGCGCAAGGCTTGTGGAC
>JAGODZ010000187.1 GCA_017997975.1 Rhodoferax sp. | reverse complement strand
GTGGGCCCGATGTTGGTGGGCTACATCGCTGACGGCCCCGGTGGTTTGGCGCGCGGCCTGCTGTATTCGGCGGTTGCGATGTGGATGGGCGCTGCCTTGGCCTCGCGCCAGCGGGCGCTGCACTAGCAGCCTGTCGGACTTAGGAATCGTCGGCTGAAAATCGACCGCAGCGGGCTATTTTTCGCCGCTTTCTTACCCAATATCCAGATATTGGGCTGCGAAATCGTCAAAAACTAGTCGGCGCTGGGGCCGATTTTCGCTTTCGACGACCTAAGCCCGACAGGCTGCTAGCCACGTCGGTGTTCGCCCAGAACGGGGCGGGTTGTTGATGGGTGCGTGATTAATGGTTTTTGCTATCAAAAACAAAGCAGGTTGCACAGGACCTGCTTGGTCCAGAGGCCAAAAACACCCATAAAAACGTTCACATGCTGCTCAGTCTTGTGGACTAGGTTGGAGACGTGCCAGATCGAACCCCCGCTGCCCCAAACGAGTGAGCAGTGCCTGGTAGGCGACGGCCTCGACCTTGGGCGTGCGCGACAGCACCCACAAATACTCCCGCTTGGGTTCGCTCACGGCCACCAGTTGGTACTGCGGGTCAATGTCAATCACCCAATAGTCACCCCACACGAAAGGCAGAAAAGAGAGCCAAGCGGGTGCAAACCGCACTTCCAGTTTGGGAGAGTCCGCAGGTCCGATTTGTCGGGCCGCACCCAGCGCTTCGGTGGTTTGGCCGTCGGCCGTGACGCAGCGGTTGAGCACTTGCAGGGTGCCGTCCGGCTTGGTTTGGTAGTTGGCCTGGGTGTTGCGCGCACATTGGTTCTGAAACCTGTTGGGGTACTTGGCGATCTCAAACCAAGTGCCCATGTAACGTGCCACGTCCAGTGAGGCGATGGGTTGCAGAGCGCTCGGGGTGGCTTGATCGTTTGCGGCGATTGCCACGTTGGCGGCTAGCGTGGTGGCGAGCGCCAAGGTGAATAGCGTTTTTTTCATGGGTTGAGGTGTTTTTAGGGATTGTTGGTGATGGAGGCATGTTGTTGGAGAACCTCCAAACTGACGTGCTCCAAGGCTTTGGCATGAGTGGCTTCCAAGCACACCGGTGGCGCAACCCCCGCTTGCAGGGCTTCCAGCCAACGGTTGACGCACAGGCACCAGCGGTCGCCCGGGCGCAAACCTGCAAAACGGTAGTCTGGCCGGGGGGTAACCAAGTCGTTGCCACGCTGGAGTGAATAGGCCAAAAAATCAGCTGTCACCTTGGCGCACACCACATGGGTGCCGTGGTCGAGGGCGTCGGTGTTGCAGCAGCCGTCGCGGTAGTAACTGGTCAGCGGGTCAAACGAGCAGGCTTGCAAGGCGGTGCCTAAAACATTGAGAGAGGACATGAACCATTCGCTTTCTGGTGCCGTTACAAAAGACCCGCCGTCACACGGGCCGGGCTGATTCCCGCAAAATCTGGGCCTTGCATGCTGCCACACTGGCAACGCACTCTTTTTTTCACGGCTATTCAGGAGGCCCCATGAACGACGACGAACGCTGCTGCGGAACCGGCACCTGCATGATCAACGCCGATGGCCTGTGCTGGTGCGGCCAACAGTGGAATGGCACCGTCATGTGTCGCCCAGAAACCCTCGACCCAACGGCACCGCCCTTGCTTGAAGAGGATACCGATCACCGCGACGCGCCATGACGCCAATCACTGCCAGCTCCTTGCCCTTGACGCCGTGGGCCGCCCGCTTAGGCTATGCCGGTCTGCTGCCTTTTGTCTCGTTGGCCGCTGCGGCATGGCTGGCCCCGGCGGTGTACCGCGCCCACGCCGCTTTTGCCTTGCTGGCCTATGGGGCCACCATTGCCAGCTTTCTAGGGGCGATTCACTGGGGCTTGGCGATGCGTGGACCCCTTGCACCCCGACCCGGCCCCTTGGTGTGGGGCGTTTTTCCCAGCTTGGTGGCATGGCTGGCACTGCTGTTGCCGGTCTCCCAAGGGTTGTTCACCATTGCGCTGTTGCTGGTCATTTGCTTGGTGGTGGACCGAGGCAGTTACCCCGTGTATGGACTGAGTGACTGGCTGCCCATGCGTTGGCGCCTCACCGGCGTGGCGGTTTTGAGTTTGATCGCCGGGAGTGGGGCGCTATGACGCTGTCAGAGGGAGATATTTCTCGCATTGTCGAGATGGCCTGGGAAGACCGCACCTCGTTTGAAGCCATTGAGGTGCAATTCGGCCTGAACGAATCGGCCGTGGTCACCTTGATGCGCTCGCACATGAAGCCCAGCTCGTTTCGCATGTGGCGCAAGCGCATGGCCGGGCGCGTGACCAAACACGCCGCCCTGCGCTCACCCGAGGTGAAGCGCCACCACGCGAATCATCGTCGACAGGTGTGATTCAGAGGACAAGCAATGAACCATCCAAGCTAACAAGCCGAAACCACGTGTCAAGTGCAAGAGTTTCGAGACCTGCTGGTGTCGTCGGGCTTGGGCACTCGGCGTCCGGTGGACGATCTCCCCCGACTTGAAGCGATGTTGAGAAATTCCAACCTGACTGTGACCGCCCGGGTGGACGGCGTCTTGGTGGGCATGGCCCGATGCGTCACCGACAGGGTGTTTTGCTGTTATTTGTCAGACTTGGCCGTTCACCCAGACTTGAAGGGCTAGGGAATTGGCGCAGGGTTGATCGAGGCCACGAAAAAGGTGATTGGCCCTGAGGTGAGCCTGATCTTGAGTTCTGTGCCCGAAGCCGTCGGCTTCTACGAGCGCATTGGAATGCTTCAGCTCCCCAACGGCTACTGGTTTCGCCGACAGAAGTAAGGCCTAGGCGCAATGAACGATTGATGATGTTGATGGGTATTTGACCCACAACGCGGTTCAATCCGCAATCTCCTGCGGATTGAACCGCTCCGCACCGTTTGGTTTGAAGTCAGCCACCCTACGCCAACAGCCCCTACACCGCCTTCGTCTTCTTGCCCCCCAGGTTGCGCACCCAGCCCGCGCCACGGCGAATGAAGTGTTCGATGTCGTCCACGAAGGTGAACACCGACGGAATGACGAGCAGGCTGAGCACGGTGGAGGTCATCAGCCCGCCAATGACGGCGACCGCCATGGGGCTGCGAAAACTTGAGTCTGCAGCACCCCAACCCACGGCGATGGGCAACATGCCAGCGCCCATGGCCAGCGTGGTCATGATGATGGGGCGGGCGCGTTTGTG
The DNA here is from genome assembly GCA_017997975.1 of Rhodoferax sp. Lineage (GTDB taxonomy): Bacteria > Pseudomonadota > Gammaproteobacteria > Burkholderiales > Burkholderiaceae_C > Rhodoferax. The sequence goes on along the minus strand of JAGODZ010000187.1, from coordinate 3,690 downwards.
GCAGGCATCCAGCAGCGCTTCAGTGCGGGTCATGCCGTGGTCGCGGCGGGCGACGATGGCGTACTCCACCAACAAAATCGAATTTTTGGTGGCAATGCCCATGAGCATGATCAAGCCGATGAGCGAGGGCATGGAAAAGCTCTTGTCCGTCAACAGCAGGCCAATGAACGCCCCGCCCAGTGACAGCGGCAGCGCCGCCAAAATGGTGAAGGGGTGCAAGAAGTCTTTGAACAACAGCACCAGCACGATGTAGATGCACAGCACGCCGGTCAGCATGGCCAGGCCAAAGCTGGCAAACAGTTCACCCATCACTTCGGCATCCCCCAGCGCGAGTTGTTTCACACCGGGGGGCAGTTGCAGGATGCTGGGCAGTTTTTGCACGGCAGCGGTGACATCGCCCAGTTCGGCCCCCGACAACTCGATCTCAAAGGTGACGTTGCGCGCGCGGTTCAGGCGGTCGATGACAGCGGGGCCACCGGTGAGTTCGAGCGTAGCGACTTGGCTCAACATGACCGGGCCTTGGGTGCCCGGCACGCTCAGACGGCCCAGCACATTCAAGTCTTGGCGCGCGGTGTCAGCCAGCTTCACCACGATGGGGATTTGCCGCTGCGACAGGTTGAGCTTGGACAGGGCCGAGTCGTAGTCGCCCACGGTGGCAATGCGCAGCGTGTCGCCAATGGCGGCGCTGGTGACGCCCAAGTCAGCGGCACGGGCAAAGTCGGGCCGCACGGCCACCTCAGAGCGAATCAAGCTGGCGCTGGACGAAATGCTGCCCAAGCCGGCAATGCTGCGCAGGTCTTTTTCCACGGCGGACGCAGCACTGGCCAGTGCGGTGGGGTCTTCGCCGGTGAGCACCAGTTGGTATTTTTCCCCCGAGCCCCCTAAGCCCACTTTGCTGCGCACACCGGGCAGTTCGGCCATGGCGGCGCGAATGTTGTTTTCAATGGCTTGTTTGCGCGGACGCTCACCGCGCTCGGCCAGCAGCACGGTCAGTGTGGCTTTGCGCACCTCAGAAGCGCCGGGTGGCGCAAACGGGTCCGCACCGGCCGAGCCGCCGCCAATGGTGGTGTAGATGCTTTTCACGTGGTCAACGCGCATGACCAACTGGCGTGCCGCTTCAGCCGCCTCGCGGGTTTGGCTGAGCGTCGAGCCGGGGGAGAGCTCCACCATGACTTGGGTTTGCGAGTTGTCGTCGGGCGGAATAAAGCCTTTGGGCAGCAGCGGAATCAGCAGCAGGGAGCCGACGAAGAAGGCACCCGCAGCGCCTGCGGTGATCCACCGGTGGGCCAGGCACCAACGGCTCCACACCATGTAGCGGTGCATCCACCAGGGTTCTTTGTGTTCGCGCGGGTTGCGCTGCATGATGTAGGCGGCCATCATGGGCGTCAACATGCGCGCCACCACCAGCGAGGCGAACACGGCGAGAGCCGCTGTCCAACCAAATTGTTTAAAGAACTTGCCGGGAATGCCGCTCATGAACGCGGTCGGTAAAAACACCGCAATCAGGGTGAAGGTGGTGGCGATGACGGCCATGCCAATCTCGTCGGCGGCTTCCATGGCGGCTTGAATGGGCGACTTGCCCATGTTCAGGTGGCGCTCGATGTTTTCAACCTCCACAATCGCATCGTCCACCAACACCCCAATGACCAGCGAGAGCGCCAGCAGCGTGATCACGTTGATGGAAAAGCCCAGGTAGTTCATGCCGATGAAGGCGGGAATGACGGACAGCGGCAGTGCCACGGCAGACACAAAGGTGGCTCTGAAATCACGCAGAAAGAGCCACACCACCACCACGGCCAGAATGGCACCTTCGTACAGCAGTGTCATGGAACCATCGAACTCTTCTTCCACCGGCTTCACAAAGTTGAAGGCCTCGGTGAGCACCAAGTCGGGGTGGGCCTGCTGCAACTCGGCCAGCGCCACTTGCACAGCGGCACCCACTTCCACCTCGCTGGCCCCTTTGCTGCGGGTGACTTCAAAACCCACCACGGGTTGGCCATTGAGCAAGGCCAGGGAGCGGGGCTCAGCCACGGTGTCGCTGACGGTGGCCAGTTGGTCGAGTCGCACGCGCTGACCACCCGACAGGGCAATGTTGATGCGGGCGAGTTCTTCCACGGTGCCCACGGTGGCCAGCGTGCGCAGGGGTTGTTCGCTGCTGCCTAAGTCGGCGCGGCCACCGGCGCTTTCGGTTTGCACTTGTTTCAATTGGCGCGACACGTCGGCGGCGGTGGCGCCCAGGGCTTGCAGCTTGAGCGGGTCGAGCGCGACTTCGACCTGGCGCGTCACGCCGCCCACGCGCACGATGGAGCCCACACCTTTGACGGCCAGCAGGCGGCGCGCCACGGTGTTGTCCACAAACCAGCTCAGGGCCTCATCGTCCATGCTGGGGGCGCTGATGGTGTAAGCCAACACGGGCGAGCCCGCGAGGTCGAGTTTTTTGACCACGGGGTCGCGCACGTCAGCGGGCAAATCGGCGCGCACGCCTTGCACGGCGGAGCGCACATCGTCCACCGCCTCTTGGGTGGCTTTTTCCAGCCGGAACTCGGCGGTGAGGGTGACGCCGCCGTCTTGCACCTTGGTGTAAATGTTTTTCAAGCCTTGCAAAGGTGCCAGCGCGTTTTCCAGCTTGCGGGCGACTTCGGTCTCTAGCTGGGCGGGCGCCGCGCCAGGCAAGGAGGCCACGACGATGACATTGGGCACGTCCAGGTCAGGAAAGTTCTGGACCTTCATGCCCTTGAAGGCCAGCAGTCCAGCAAAGGTGAGCAACACAAACAGCATCACCGCCGGAATGGGGTTTTTGATGGACCAAGAGGAGACATTCATGTTCAATGCTCCTTATTTGATAGCTGATTGCGCAGGTGCAGCAAGGGTTTTGACCTGATTTGGCTTAGAAGCGTCAACCACCCGCACCAAGTCACCATCGCTTAAAAAACTGGCCCCGCTGGCCACCAGTTTTTGGTCGGCTTTGACGCCACTCACGATCTCAATTCGGTCGCCCACCATGGCACCGGTTTTGACCTTGAGTTGGCGCACCCGGTTGTCGGCGTTCACTTGGTACACGTAGCTGAAGCCGTCGCGCACCACCACGGCGGTTTGCAGCACGGTGAGGGCGGTGACTTGGCCCAAGGCCAGCTCGCCACGGGCAAACACACCGGGTTTGAAGGTGCTGGTTTTGTCGGCGGTTTTGGGTGCAGCAAAATCGACATAGACCAAGCCGCTTCGGGTTTGGGCATCCACCGTGGGGGAAATCAAACGCACTTTGCCCTGCGCGGTGTCGCCCCCGGGTGCGGTCAGGGTCACGCGGGTGCCGGGCGTGATGCGGCCCAACTCGGCGGCGGTGACCTCGCCACGCCACTCCAGTCGGCCTTGGCGAATCAGGCGAAACAGGTCGGCCCCGGCACCCACCACGGCACCGACGCTGGCCATGCGGGCCGAGACGATGCCGCTGTCAGGGGCCACGATGCGGGTGTGGCTGAGGCGCAGTTGTTGCACGTCGCGCTGGGCTTTGGCGGACTCGACACGCGCTTTGGCAGTCATCTCACCGGTGAGGAACTGGTTGATTTGCTGCGCGCTCAAAGCCCCGGTGCCTTGCACCACGCGGGCGCGGTCGGCGTTGGCGCTGGCTTCAGCCGCCACCGCTGTGGCCTCGGCCAGCATGGCGCGGGCCAAGGCCAAGTCGGCCTCGATGGG
>JAGODZ010000186.1 GCA_017997975.1 Rhodoferax sp. | reverse complement strand
GTTGAGCTCCCTTTCTCGCCCGGCTGGGCGAGAGAGGGTTGGGGTGAGAGTGGGGGTTGTAACGCAAAAATTGCGGCACCGCCATTGTCAAAAGGAAGTAGAAATATATGAAAAATGAGGCTGCAACGCCCGTAGCACCTACGCAAGCAGCTCCTAAAGAGATAGCATTTGGCCTGCTGTTGGCTGTTGGCTGTTGGCTGTTGGCTGTTGAACGCTGCTTTGAACGTTGGCCGCCCACGTTGAACTCGCCACCTTTTACACGCGGCCAAATAGGGCTGTTGAGCTCCCTTTCTCGCCCGGCGGGGCGAGAGAGGGTTGGGGTGAGAGTGGGGGTTGTAACGCAAAAATTGCGGCACCATCATTGCCAAAGGAAATAAAAATATATGAAAAATAAGGCTGTAACGCCCGTACCATCTGCGCAAGCAGCTCCTAAAGGGATAGCAATTGGCCTGCTGTTGGCTGCCTTTGGTTCCATTGCGTTCAGCGGCAAAGCCATCATCGTCAAGCTGGCGTACCGGTATGGGGTGGATGCGGTCACGCTCATCATGTACCGCATGCTGTTTGCCTTGCCGCTGTTCGCGCTGATGGCGTGGTGGGCCAGCCGTGGCAAACCACCGCTGACCCGCAAGGACGGGTGGGGCGTGTTGGGCTTGGGTTTTACCGGCTATTACTTGGCCAGTTTTTTGGACTTTATGGGCTTGGCTTACATCAGCGCGTCGCTGGAGCGGCTCATTCTGTACCTGAACCCGACACTCGTGCTGCTGCTGGGACTGGTGCTGTACCAACGCAAAATCACCCGCTTTCAAGCGGTGGGCATGGCCATCAGCTACGGCGGGGTACTGCTGGTGTTTGGGCATGAAATTACCTTGCAGGGCGCGAATGCCGCCTTGGGTGCCTTGTTGGTGTTTTTGAGTGCAGTCAGCTACGCGATTTACCTGAGTTTCAGTGGCGAGCTGGTGCAGCGCTTGGGTTCGCTGCGCTTGGCCGGGCTGGCGACGGGTGTGGCTTGCGTGCTGTGTATTGGTCAGTTCTTGGTGCTGCGCCCCTTGAGTGCCGCCGTGGTGGCCCCCGAAGTGATTTGGCTCTCGGTGCTGAACGCCACCTTGTGCACCGCTATGCCGGTGTTGGCGGTCATGATGGCGATTGAGCGGATTGGGGCCAGCATGGCCGCGCAGACCGGCATGATCGGCCCGATGTCCACCATTTTGCTGGGGGTGGTGCTGCTGGGTGAGCCCTTCACCGCGTGGGTGGCGGCGGGATCTGTGCTGGTGATCGCTGGCATCTTTGTGTTCTCCAGGGGCCGCGCGCGACACTGAACATCTCTCTATCATGGGCGTCACTTTTTAACGATCAGGATCATCAGCATGGATTTAGGTATTGCAGGCAAATGGGCGTTGGTGTGTGGCGCCAGCAAAGGACTGGGCTTTGGCTGCGCTCAAGCGCTGGTGCGCGAAGGGGTGAATGTGGTCATCGTCGCCCGGGGGGCTGAGCTTCTCGAAGCCGCCGCTTCAAAATTGATAGCTGATTGCGCAGGTGGGGCGAGGGCTAGCGTGCTATTTGTGCCTGCAGACATCACCACCGTGGAGGGTCGGGCGGCGGTGTTTTCGATTCGCACGGACTTTGACATGGTGGTGACCAATGCCGGTGGTCCACCCACGGGTGACTTTCGTGACTGGGACCGCGAGGCTTGGATCAAGGCGGTGGATGCCAATATGCTGACCCCGATTGAGCTGATCAAAGCCACCGTGGACGGCATGGCGGCGCGGGGCTTTGGGCGCATCATCAACATCACCTCCAGCGCGGTGAAAGCGCCGATTGATATCTTGGGGTTGTCCAACGGCGCGCGCAGTGGCTTGACGGGTTTTGTGGCCGGCGTGTCGCGCAGTGGGTTGGCGGCACAGGGGGTGACGATCAACAACCTGCTGCCAGGGGCATTTGATACGGACCGATTGAAGGGCACCTTGCAAGGCGCAGCGCAAAAGACCGGCAAGTCGTTGGACGCGGTCATGGATGCCCGGCGTCAGAGCATTCCGGCGCGGCGCTTTGGCACGGTGGATGAGTTTGGTGCCATTTGCGCCTTTCTGTGCAGTCAGCAAGCGGGCTACATCAATGGGCAAAACATCCTCGCCGACGGCGGTGCTTATTCGGGGACTTTTTAAGCGCGGGTGTTAGCGGCGCGAGGACACGATGATGCCGCCCACAATCAGCACAAACGCCAGCGCATGGTAAATCTGGGGGACTTCCCCCAGAAAGACCGTGGACAGCACGGCGGTGAACAAAGGGGTGAGGTTGATGAAGAAGCCCGCCGCAGCCGGTCCCGCCCGACCCACACCCGCGCCCCAGGCCCGGTAGGCAATCACCGCAGGGCCCACCGCAATAAACACCAAAGCCGCCGCCAAGGGCCAACTCCACTGGAAATGCCCTTTGCCCAATGCCCATTCACCGCCGGAAAAGAGGGCCGACCAGACCATACCAAAGGCCATTTGGGCGAGCAGGAAGGCCGTGCCATTGCTGCGAATCGCCTGCGGTTCGGTGGTCGGGCGGGCCAGCATCCAGCTGTAGGTGGCCCAAGCGGCGGAGGCCATCAACACATACAAGTCGCCCGGCACCCACTGCACGGCCTTCAAAACCTCCCATTGACCACGGCTCAACACCAGCAACACGCCCGTGATGGACAGAACGGCCCCCACGCCTTGGCGGGGCGAAATGGGGGCGTTAAAAAACAGGCGACCAATGAGCAGCATCCAAACGGGTGTACTGGCACCCACCAGAGTCACATTGATGGGGGTGGAGGTGTTCAGGGCCAAGTAAAGCAGCGCGTTGTACGCCCCCACGCTGAGCAGCCCCAGCATCGCAAAACGCCGCCAGTGGGGCCACAGCCCGCTGCTCGGGCGTAAAACATGCCCTGCTATGGGCAGCAGGATGAAAAACGCCAGCACCCAACGCAGCAGGTTCAGGGTCATGGGTGACACCATGTCACTGACCAGCCGGCCCACGACGGCGTTGCCGGCCCACATCAGGGGGGGAATGGTCAGCAGCAGGGCGGCCGTGGGGGTTAATTTGGTTTGCAAAATGGAGAGGTGTTGCTCAGCATCGCCTCAAAGGCGGCCAAGGGGATGGGTTTGCTGAAGAAATAGCCTTGGAACATCGTGCAGCCGTGCAAGGCCAGAAACTCTTGCTGGGCCTGCGTCTCCACGCCCTCGGCAATCACTTCTAGGCCGAGGTTACGCGCCATGCCGATGATGGTTTGCACGATCACGCCGTCGGTGGCTTGGATGCCAATATTGCGCACAAAAGACTGGTCAATCTTCAGTTGGTTCAGCGGCAAACGGGTGAGGTAAGCCAGCGAGGAGTGGCCTGTTCCAAAATCATCGACCGAGAACTGAACGCCGAGTGCTTTGAGCTCGGTCATTTTAAGAATGGTGCTTTCGACGTTTTCCAGCACCAGCGACTCGGTCAGTTCAAGCTTCAGTGACGCCGGCGCAATGCCGGTTTCCTGAATGACTGCAGCGACTTCAGCCACGAAAGAAGGTTGCAGAAACTGGCGTGCGCTGACATTGACGGACAGCAGCAGGTGTTGGAACAAAGGGTTGTCGCGCCACGCTGCGAGTTGCTGGCAAGCGGTGCGCAGCACCCAGTGGCCGATGGGCAAGATCAACTCACTGTCTTCGGCCACAGGAATAAATTCACCGGGCGACACCATGCCTCGCTGGGGGTGGTGCCAGCGAATCAGCACCTCGGCACCCACCACAGGCCCGCCCAACTGATGCTGGGATTGGTAATAGAGCTGAAACTGATGCTCAGTCAAAGCCACCCACAAATCACGCTCCAGGTTGGCACGAGCGGTGATGTTGGCCTGCATTTGGGGGTCAAAGAAGCAAAACGCGTTGCGCCCACTGGCTTTGACTTGGTACATCGCGATATCGGCCTGTTTGAGAATGTCAGCTGGCGATTGCGCGTCGCCTCCAAACAGGGCGGCCCCAATACTGGGTGTGCTCACGTGTTGGCGGCCCGCCAGCAGGTAAGGCGCATTCAGGCTGGCCAGCACTTTGTGCCCCACATTTTGGGCAACCGACACCGCGTGGTGTGGGTCCGCCGTGAGGTCGGTGAGCATGACGACAAACTCGTCCCCCCCTAAGCGGGCGACGGTGTCTTGGGCTCGCACAGTGGCGCTCAAGCGCTGTGCGACCTGGATCAACAATTCGTCGCCCACATCATGGCCGAGGGTGTCATTGAGTGTTTTGAAGCGGTCCAAGTCTAAGAAAAGAAGCGCACCTCGCTGTCCACTGCGGGCGCTGGCCTGCACGGCATGTTGCAGTCGGTCCATCAGCATGCGCCGATTCGACAGGCCAGTGAGCGGGTCAAAAAATGCCAGCTGCTCAACTTTGGCTTTGGACAGGGCGAGGTTGCGGCGGGTCTCCGCCATGCGCGCCAAATAGTTGATGGCGACGGTGCTCGCCGTCAAAATCATCAGCACAAAACCCAGCGCGGCGCTCAGAATGAAGTTGCGTTGGGGGCGCCAGCTGTCCAGTATGGCCTCAATAGGCAGGCTGGCGGCCACCACAATGCCCCGGTACAACACCGGGCGGGTGACCACAATGGCGGGTTGTCCACTGAGCCGGGCGGCCGCGAGCACCGGTTTTTCATCTGGCGCGGGCGCGGCTAAAGGCAGGGCCCGCCGAGGTAGAGCGGTGTCGGTTTGAATGGGCAAGCTGATCAGTAACTCGCCACTGGTTCGCTCAAGGCTGACCTCCAAGCCTGGAATATCCACGCCTTGGACCAAGAGGGCCGTTAACAAGTTGATGGGGACTTCGGCCACCGCAATCACTCGGGTGGTGTTGGCAAGAAGGATGTAGCGGGCCAAGTAAAGCACCGGCTCTGCACTGGAGAAGCTCACCGACGGCGCACTGATCACCAGCGTAGAGACGGACTGAGCGATGACCTCGTTCAAAAAACTGGCGGGTAAATTAAGTTGCAGGGCCTTGCCAGCGGGGTCCGATGTGGCCAGCACCTGGCCCTGGTCGTCCAGCAAGGACAAGTTGCGCAGCAGCATATTTTGCTGTGCGTAGCGGGTCATTGACTCCGAGGCTGTCGGCAGATCAATCCAATCCACCATGGATTCTGATAAGTTCAGGGCCTCATTCAAACTGGCCAACAAAATGTCAACACCCAGCAAGTTTCGGTTCAACGCCATGCTGGCACCGTTCGTGAAACGAACCGTTTGCGATTCGCTGCTGGACAGGTTGTCATCCCGGGTGTTCAAGATCAAGCCGGACGCAGCGAAGATCACCATCGCCACAAAGACCCCGGTTAACAACACGATGAATACCGTGACCCGGCTGGGTGAGCGCCACCTCATGGCGGCGCAGGAGCCACAATGTTCTGCACCGGGCCAATGGTGCGATTCCACAGGTCAGCGCAAGTGGGCCCACAGCGTTTGAGCCATTGCGGCAGCACCACTTTGACGAACAGTTCTTGGCTCTTTTTGGCGTCTTGTGCGGTTGGGGTGACCTCGGTCATCTGACCCCGTTGGCCGCTGATGCAACGGGGCGCTCCTGTGTTGCAAGCCAGTCCTTCCGCTGTTTCACGTTCGCTTTCGTCCCATATGGTTTGCTCCAACTTGGGTAGTTCTTGGCGCAACAAGGCTTTGAGGTCTGGGGGCATGGCGTCCCACGCATCACGATTGGCCCCAAAAAAGGCCAAACCCCATGTGATGGGCAGGGAGTAGATGTGCGTGGTGAGCGTTTGCAAGCCCACGGTGTTGCCTGACATCGTGCCCGTGACGGCGCAGTCAATCTCGCCAGCGGCCAAGCTGCTTTTGATCTGGGCAAATCCAGTGAGCACGGGCGTAGCGCCCAAGGCCCCGATGAAATCAGACTGTGTGATTGATGAGACTCGCACCCGACGTCCCGCCAGATCACTCAGCTGCGACAGGGGCTGTTTGCAAAAAACCACCTGCGCTGGATAGACATAAATCGCTAAAACCTCGATTTTGTAACGGGTGCGAAACTGGGTTTCCAAGTAGGGCCGAAACGCCGCCATATTGCGTTTTAAGTGGGCCATGTCGGGATTCAAGCCTGCGAGGTCCGGTGCGCCGAACTGCGGGTAGTAAGCTGCCACTGAGCCCATCAAGATGGTGCCAAAAGGAACCACGCCCAACTGAATCAGGCGCACCATGTCGCCGCCTGGGATCCCCGTCCGGTCAAAGGGCACGATGGTTGCGCTAAAGCGACCGCCGCTCAAGCGCGGTAACTCTTGGGTCCAAAAAGGGGCCTCGTTGCGGGTGTATTGGTTCACACCCGCCAATCCGCCAATGATGCGCAAGGCGTAAGGATGCGGCAGGGGCTGCTGAGCCCAGGCAACGCCCCCTGAGCTCAAGGCGATCAGGAGCGCCGTGATGCGGCACCATAGCGACGACGCCTGGAGGTAGGAGTGATGAGGAAGTACGGGCATGGGGGAGGTCTCTCAAGCATTCTCGCAGAAAGTGAGTTCTGCACGGCAGGGTCGGCGGCCATGAGTGGCAAATTTTCATGGCACCATGGCGCTTATTTCTATTTTGAAGGGTTCACGGACATGGCGGCTATTTCTTCTCGCGCGATTCGCATTGAGCACACGGGTGGGCCCGAGCAGCTCCAGTTGGTGAAGGTGATGGTGGGCGACCCTGGGCCGGGTGAAATCCGCATTCGCCACCACGCGATTGGGCTGAACTTCATTGACGTTTACCAGCGCAGCGGCTTGTACGCCCTGCCGCTGCCTTTGCAATTGGGCATGGAGGCCGCAGGGGTGGTGGAGGCCGTGGGCGAGGGCGTGACCCATTTGAAGGTGGGGGACCGTGCCGCCTACGCCAGCCAACCGCCCGGCAGCTACTGCGACCTGCGGGTGATGCCC
>JAGODZ010000185.1 GCA_017997975.1 Rhodoferax sp. | reverse complement strand
CGGTTTTTTGCCCCATTGCTGTAAGTGCATGGCAGCTTCTAGCCCATCGCCGCCGTTGTTGCCTGGACCACAGGCGATCCAGATTCGTTGGCTGTGCGGTGAAATGGCCAGGGAGAGTCGGGCGACTGCCAAACCTGCTCGCTGCATCAAGGTGTGAGGGGGGAGCCGGGCTTGAAGTGCTTGCTCAATCTGGCGGGTCGCCTTGGCGTTGTGCAAGGCTTGTTCTGTGATGACGTTGATGCGATGCATGCCACCTCTCAGTGATGGGGGTGATGGTAGGGTGCCGTGTCAAAACTCGTACGTCTCGCCTTCCTTGGCCAGGCGGTACTCGGGGTCACCCGCTTGAGGAGGGTGGTCGTTCAGTACCGCACGAAAAACGTCATCGAGCGCGTCGTCGCTGCGGGTGGGCTCATGGTGAGTGCAGAAAAGAACTTTCGCCCCCGCTTCCTTGGCGTACTGAATACTGGTGTGAAATGTCCCATGTCCCCAGCCTTTCTTGGAGAGGTATTCCTGTTCCGTGTAAGAGCAGTCAGCAATCAGAACATCTACGCCTTGCATTGCTTTTCGAATGCTGTCGGCTTTCTCATCCACAAAACTTTGGTATTCGGCGTAATCAGAGTCGCTGGGATCGTAAATATTGGCAGGGGGTTCGTGGTCGCCGGTGAAGAACACCGATTTGCCGTGGCTTTCGATGCGATAGCCGAAGTCAATCACAGGGTGATTCATCAAGTAAGGGGTGACCGTGGCGGAGCCAATCTGAATGGGTTGCTCTGGGAGGAGGGTGACATATTCAATATTGGCCTTCATTTCAGCCTCTCTGACCGGGAAATAGCTGTATTGGAGTTGCACTGCCATCACCTGTTCGATCCCTTTGCCTGAAACAGGATCAAAGGCCCCGTGCAATCGCAAGGTGTTGCCTGGAATGAAATTGGGAATGAAGAATGGCAGGCCTTGAATGTGGTCCCAATGCGAGTGGGAAATCAACACATTGGCCGTGACGGGCAGCTCGGCCAACAAGGTTTGTGACAGCGGAAAAATGCCGGTGCCCGCATCAATAATGATCAGCTCATTGTTGTCCGTGCGAATTTCGATGCAGGTTGTGTTCCCCCCATAGCGGACTGTTTTGGGACCGGGTGAGGCGATGGAGCCTCGGACGCCCCAGAATCTGACTTTCATGCCTGCTCCTCAAATTTGGGAAAATACTTGGGCTTCTTCCATCATGGGTGTGAGATCACCAAGCGAGGCAATAACTTCGTCCAGGGTACCTCCCAAGCGATTTTGGATGGCCTGGGGTAACTCGTCCACCCAGGGGTTGCCGCCAAAGCCCAACTTGAGTTTTTTGCTAATTTGGTTGGCGGCAAAGACGCAGGCGATCATGCCCGTGTCTTTGAGATCGTCAGGGTGCTGGTGGCGGATGGTTTCAATCAAATTCGGCGCAAAGCGCCATTTTTCGACCAGCATGGCACCGACCACCGCGTGATCAGCGCCAATGACACGACGCAATGCCATCGCCAGCGATGTCTGAGTCTCTCTGCTGATGTCGAGCGCCAGTCGGAAGTCGGTGGGCATGAACTGAGCAAACACCACTTTGCCGAAGTCATGCAGCAGCCCCGCAATAAAGCAATCCATCGGGTCGGCATCGTCAACCCGAGAGGCCAGTTTTTTGGCAATACTGGCAGCGGCCAGTGAGTGAAGCAAGTACTGCTGTCCGTCAAATCCAGCGGCATTGTCTTTTGGCAGCATGCCAATCGCCGCAATGCTCAAAGCCAGGTTTTTGATGGTGTTAAAGCCGAGATAAACAAGCGCGTGATTGATCGATGTGATTTGCTTGGGCAGGCTGTAATACGCTGAGTTCACGACGCGCAAAATCTTGACCGTCACGACGGGGTCCTTGTCGATCACCTGCACCAAGTCTTTGGCAGTGCAATTGACATCCCGGGTAAGTTCCAAAATTCTTTGCACACTTTTCGGAAAGGCTGGCATGCCGTCCACCGCGGTGGTCAATTTTTGGGAGAGTTCAGGGCTCATAAGGTGAATTGTCTGTTAAGCCCTGATTGTGTCAACCAAGGAAGGGGAGGCGTGGACGCCATTTACTTTGACAGTCGAGCAACGCTAAAACCACTGAGGTCAAGACTTGGTGCTTGGCCGCTGACCAAGTCCGCCACCGCCCGGGCTGAGCCGCAACTCAGTGTCCAGCCATTGGCGCCGTGTCCCAAGTTCAACCAAATACCCGGGTGCCCGCTGAATCCGAGCACAGGCGCGCCGTCAGGGAGCATGGGGCGCGCCCCTTTCCATTCTTGTACGCCGCTGGACAAATTCGCGGCACCCGGAAACCATTCATTGAGCACTTTGTACAGCGTCTTCAGAGTGTCAGGGTTCTTCTTTCCCGCTGGCCCGCCTATTTCAGCCGTACCCGCAACACGGATTCGATTGCCTAAGCGGCAGATCGCTACTTTATGGTGTTCATCAATGATGGCGCTTTGTGGTGCATTCAGTGGTTCACGAATCTGGGTGCTAATAGCGTAGCCGCTGACGGCGATCAGGGGAATTTTGAGTTTAAAAGGTGTCAGCAACCGGGTTGAATCAATGCCGGCACAGACCACAGCCGCGTCAAAGTGGTGGGCAGCGGTTTCGCCAGACACACTCACCCGAACGTCCGGCCCATGGGTGAGTCGCGTTACGGTGGTGTTGAAGCTGAATTTGACGCCGCGTCGTTGGGCTTCGTTCTTGAGCAACAGCGCGAATTGCCGGCAGTTGCCCACCTCGTCTTGGGGGAAGTGAACCGAGCCGAACAAGGGCGTGTGGGTGTTAAGTGAGCTTTCGATTGCCTGGGTTTCTTGGGGGCCCAGTTCCTTGAACGGCATGTCTGCATCTCGCAATGCTTGCAGGCTCGGTTGCAGTAACTGGCTGTCTTTTTCGGTGCGAAGCAATACCAACTGCCCTTCACTTCGGTCGTACGCCAGTTTTAAGTCCGAGGTGAGGTGATGCAGCCGATTTTGGCTGTAGAGGGCAAGCTGTTGCAGTTGAGCGCGAGTGGCCCAATAGGTTTCCATCTGGTTGGCTTGAGCCCAGTGCCAGATCCACTTTAATTCACTCAATGAGAGGGGTAAAGCCAGCCGAACCGGCGTGTGGCGGCTGAACAGTTGCTTCAGTACGGCCGTCGGAAACCCTGGGGCAGCCCATGGCGACACGTTACCCGTTGACACCAGTCCTGCTGTTGCAAAGCTGGCTTCTTCCGCAGCCGCTCCCCGGCGTTCCAGCACCACGACCTCATGACCGTCACATGCCAGCTCATACGCTGTGGTGACGCCGATGATGCCCGCGCCAATGACTGCAATCTTCATGAATTCCTTATATGAAAAATCGACCTCTAGCCCCCGCTAATACTGCGAGAGTAGCTATTATTTTTGTAGTATTTTCTCGATTTGCAATGCGATGTTCAACACGGTGTCATCGCGCATCGAACCCGCCCAAACCATCAACCCAACGGGTAATTCACCCGGACCATGACAGGGGAGTGAGACAGCGCATCCATCCAACAGGTTGATGGCGGCCGGATTGCGAAGCAGCAGGTTGTTAAGCTTAAAAAACGCATTGTCACGTGGAGCACCTGGACTCACGTCAGCCAATGCAGGCGCAACAATGGGCACCGTGGGCGAGAGAACAGCGTCAAACCCGGCAAGTGAGGAGCCCATTCGTTGAATCCAGTCTGCCCGCCCTTTTTGGAGGTCTAGATAGTCACAGGCTGTCATGGACGCTCCCCGCTGAATCCGTGCAGCCACCCGAGGGTCGTACTGAGAGGCGTGGTGTTTCAGCAAATGGCGATGCCATTGGTAACTCTCAGCGGCTGAGAGGCTCCCGTTGGCATGCAGCGTCTCCACTTCGTTCAGTTCACTCAGTGCAATAGTTTCAATCTGCGCTCCCGCTTGGCGCAAGCGACGCAGCGTCCGTTCAAAGGCGTGGGCGACAGTGGTGTCCATGTCGTCCAACATCAAGTGACTGGCGACGGCTAAGCGGTAGCTTGCCAATGGGGCGGGGCTGCGCGTGACGCACCGCTGCGCCAAAATTTCATGAGCCAGTACGGCGTCCCGTACCGACCGGGTCAGTGCGCAGAGGGTGTCCAAAGTGCTTGACAATGGAATGGTGCCCGTTGACGGCACCCGCCGGGCCGTGTTCTTGAAGCCAACAATGCCATTGAGCGCGGCAGGAATGCGGATCGAGCCTCCCGTGTCGGACCCCAGCCCGATGAATGCCGCGCCGGTGGCCACCGACAGGGCGGCACCGGATGAAGAGCCCCCTGGAATGCGGGGAACATCAGTGGACGCCGCGTTGAACGGCGTGCCGAAATGGGGGTTGATACCGACACCGGAAAACGCAAACTCACTCATATTGGTTCGACCCACGAACGCTGCACCAGCCCTTCGCAGTCTCGCGACGGCCATGCTGTCGTGCATGGCGACGGGTGCATCTTTTAAAATCAGTGAGCCAGCACCAGTACTCTGTCCCGCCACATCAAACATGTCCTTGATTGAGACCGCCAACCCTGCTAAGGGGGTGGTCGCGGCCTCTGGTAGGGCCGCAGTGAGACGTGCCTGCTCCCATGTGGTGGTCAGGAAGGCGTGCCGGCAGCGATCGGATGCCGCATGGGCGATGGCTTTCTCGATTTCTGCTTCCGGGGTGGTTTGCTGTGCGCACAGAAGGCGGCGCGTATAGGTCAGGTCGGGGTGCATGCGTATTGACGGGTGCTACAATTGTCGGGTTTTGCTGGATGGCCTTGTGGCCATTTCGGAAGACAAACTAGCAAACCAGTTTCATCAAGGTGTTGCACGTCTCGGAATTCTTTGAATACCAAGCTGCAAAAACAAACTGGATTTTAGACCTAACCTTTGGAGATATTTATGTCCGTTACTATGCGCGAAATGCTGGAAGCCGGTGTTCACTTTGGCCACCAAACCCGTTTCTGGAACCCCAAGATGGCACCGTTCATCTTCGGTCACCGCAACAAAATTCACATCATCAACCTGGAAAAATCGCTGCCGATGTTCCAGGACGCTGCCAAGTTCGTTCGCCAGTTGTCCGCCAAGCGTGGCACCGTGTTGATGGTGGGCACCAAGCGTCAAGCGCGTGAAACCGTGGCACTTGAGGCGCAGCGCGCTGGCGTTCCCTTCGTGGACCAGCGCTGGTTGGGCGGCATGTTGACCAATTTCAAGACGGTCAAGACCTCGATCAAGCGCTTGAAAGACATGAAGATCCAGCAAGAAGCGGGTCTGGATGCCATGAGCAAAAAAGAGCAACTGATGTTTGCGCGTGAGTTGGCCAAGTTGGAGCGTGATATCGGCGGTATTCAGGATATGAGCGTGTTGCCAGACGCCATTTTCGTGATCGACGTCGGTTTCCACAAAATCGCCATTGCCGAAGCCAAAAAATTGGGCATTCCCTTGATTGCTGTGGTTGATACCAACCACTCCCCTGAAGGGATTGATTACGTCATTCCTGGCAATGACGACTCGTCCAAAGCTGTGATTTTGTACGCACGCGGTATCGCTGACGCCATCATTGAAGGCCGTGCCAATGCCATGGATGACGTTGTCAAAGCCGTTGCTACTGAAGGCGCTGACGAGTTTGTCGAAGTGGACGAAGCTGCTGCTTAATCTGGTTGCGACCCCAAAATAGGGGGGCATTCATGCCCCCTTTTTTTGATCATCATTAAATTAATTGAATTGAATACGGAGAAATAAAATGGCTGCAATTACCGCAAGCATGGTCGCTGAACTGCGTGGAAAAACTGACGCGCCCATGATGGAATGCAAACGCGCCTTGACCGAGGCCGAGGGCGATATGGCCAAAGCCGAAGAGCTGTTGCGCGTCAAACTGGGTAGCAAAGCTGGCAAAGCTGCTGGCCGTATCACTGCCGAAGGCGTGGTCACCAGCTATCTCGATGCAGGTGTCGGTGCGTTACTGGAAGTGAATTGCGAAACTGACTTCGTCACTAAAAATGACAGTTTTCTGGCCCTGGCCAATGCTGCCGCTGAACTGATTGCCAAGCACAACCCTGCTGATATGGAGGCCTTGGGCGCTTTGGCTTACACGCAAGACAGTTTTGGTCCCACGCTGGAAGATGTTCGCAAAGGGTTGATTGGGAAAATCGGCGAGAACATGAGCTTCCGTCGTTTTAAGCGCTTTGCAGACAGTGGCAAATTGGCGGCCTATCTGCACGGAACACGCATTGGCGTGGTGGTGGAGTTCGAGGGCGACGAAACAGCGGCCAAAGATGTGGCCATGCACGTTGCAGCGATGAAACCCGTGGCTTTGTCCAGTGCTGATGTTCCCGCAGATTTGGTTGCCAAAGAGCGTTCAGTAGCTGCCGCTAAAGCGGCTGAAGACGCTTCTGTGGCAGTGGCGGCAGGCAAGCCGGTTCAATCTGGTGAGATTGTGGCCAAACGAATTGAAGGCGGCGTTCAAAAGTATTTGAAAGAAGTCTCACTGTTCAATCAGTCCTTTGTGAAAAATGACAAGCAGACCGTTGAGCAAATGCTCAAAGCGGCTGGCACGACTGTTAAATCGTTCACCTTGTATGTCGTCGGTGAAGGCATTGCGAAGAAAGTGGATGACTTTGCGGCAGAAGTTGCTGCTCAAGTCGCCGCTGCAAAACAAGCCTAACCTCAGTTAGCGGGGAAGCTCACTTCCCCCATCTCAGGACTCACATCAAATGTTGGTTTGAGTCCTAATTACCTTCAAGTCATCACGCCAATCAACCAAGGAAAATTCACCATGTCCAACGCCAAACCAGCCTACAAGCGAATTTTGCTCAAGCTGTCCGGTGAGGCGTTGATGGGGGATGACCAGTTTGGTATCAATCGCGACACCATTGTCCGAATGGTCAATGAAGTC
>JAGODZ010000184.1 GCA_017997975.1 Rhodoferax sp. | reverse complement strand
CCCACCCACGGCACGGT
This sequence comes from Rhodoferax sp., assembly GCA_017997975.1. Taxonomy (GTDB): domain Bacteria; phylum Pseudomonadota; class Gammaproteobacteria; order Burkholderiales; family Burkholderiaceae_C; genus Rhodoferax. The sequence goes on along the minus strand of JAGODZ010000184.1, from coordinate 6,900 downwards.
GGTGGTCAACAGCGATGGCACCTACACCTACACGCCGAGCACCGGCTTTAGCGGCACAGACACCTTCACCTACACCATCACTGACGCGAATGGCGACAAGAGCACCGCAACCGTCACGATTACAGTGAAGTCACCTGTGATCCCACCTGTCGTCCCACCCGTGGTTCCTCCTGTTGAGCCTCCTGTGGTACCGCCGGTTGAGCCGCCCGTGGTTCCTCCTGTTGAGCCGCCCGTGGTTCCTCCTGTTGAGCCTCCTGTGGTACCGCCTGTCGTCCCGCCCGTGGTCCCGCCTGTCGTACCACCTGTTGAGCCGCCCGTAGTCCCGCCTGTCGTACCACCTGTTGAGCCGCCCGTAGTCCCGCCTGTAGTACCACCAGTTGTGCCTCCAGTTGCCCCACCAGTGGTTCCTCCTGTTGAGCCGCCCGTAGTCCCGCCTGTCGTCCCGCCTGTTGAGCCGCCCGTGATCCCACCTGTCGTGTCGTCTGTGGTGGAGCCGAGGCAGATCGCGCCGGAATCTCAGCCGAATGTGCCGACCCCGATCTTGCAGCCTTTGAATCCACTGCAACGTGATCAGGTGCGTGAACCCAGTGTGTTCTTCGATGGTTCTGTCTTTAACGATGTGCCTCGGTTGTCTATACCGCTGCACCCAATCGTCTATGTCACGCCTCAAGTAACCGCGTCACAAGCAGAGCGTGAGCGTTCCGATCCACTGTTTTATAGCAATCCGCAGGCCGTGCATCACAGGGGCATTCAGAGCAGCTCTATTGGGGCCGGTCTGGGTATGGACCCCACTGTTTTTGTGCAAACGCAAGTACGTTATTCGCAGTCCTATGGGGAGCTGGTCGGTGACATTGTTGACGGGCGCTTACCGCGTGTCTCCCTGAGCAGCGACGGTCGTATCGCAACGCCTGAATGGTTCCAGCCCGATGCAGAGCAGATCGTGCCTGAAATGCCAGGTGATGACCCGGTGCCAGCCCAGCCGCAGCAGGCGCAAACACCTGATGTGGAGCGTGCCGATGCAACGACTGACGTCGCCCTTGAGCAAGCGGATGTACCCACCGCATCACTTTCTGGGGTGCAGCCAACCATGCGTGCAAGGGCCGCTCCGTCTTTCTCTGAGCAGCTGCGCCATGCCGGGGCCCGAGCCCCTGTGGCGGCCCGCCCTGTCACTGCCGTTTCTTTTGTATCTTGATGATTGATGAGATCCTTACCATGAACAACACAACAACTTTCAATTCCGCCGTCCCTCCTTCCCCCCTGCGAATCGTGGCCTTGGCTTGCCTGCCGCTGCTGCTCGCAGCGTGCGGTACCGTCACGCCGGTCGCGTTTACTCAAGATGAGATGAAGAACCGGGTCACAGCCGACCGTCTCTCCATTTATGCTGACCAAGAGCCAGTCACAGGGCCTATTACATTTCACGAGGCATCCGCTCGTGCGCTCAAGTACAACCTGGACTATCGCCTCAAGCTGATGGAAAACGCACTCGCTCAGAGCCTGAACGACGTTGCTAACCAAGAAATGCTGCCGAAGGTGGTGGCCAGCGCTGGCTACATGTCACGCAACAACGATTCAGGTGGCAGCTCTATCGGCATTGAAGACCGTGTGGAATCATTGCGTCCTTCTACCTCCCAGGAGCGAGACCGTGGTTTGGCGGGGCTGTCTTTCTCGTGGAACGCGCTGGATTTTGGCGTGTCGTATTACCGCGCTCAACAAAAAGCAGACCAGTATTTGATGGCTGAAGAGCGTCGCCGCAAGGTGGCGCAAAACGTGCTGCAGGATGTACGCAACAGCTACTGGCGCGCACTGGGTGCCCAAAAACTGCTGGGCCGCGTGGATTCGCTGCTGGAGCGTGTGAACAAGGCGTTGGCGCAAGCCAAACAGGTTGAAAAAGAAGGGCTCATGCCGCAGTCGCAAGTGTTGTCTTACCAACGTGCGTTGCTGGATGCCGTTAACCTGCTGACGCTTCGCCGCCAAGACTTGGAACTGGCCCGCTCGGAGCTGGCCGCACTGATGTCGGTACCACCGGGAACGGCATTCACACTGGCAGATGAAAAAGAAGCCCCGCTGCCCTCCAAAACCCAAGGGTTTGAAAAGCTTGAGCAACTGGCGCTTGAGCGCCGTCCCGAGATCATGGAAGAGTGGTACCGCAAGCGGGTCACAGAAAACGACATCAAGGCAGCCAAGCTGCTGCTCTGGCCCAATCTCTCGCTGGACGCTGGCATGTCCTATGACTCCAATAAGTACAACTACAACAGCACTTGGGTGGACACGAGCGTGCGCGTGTCATGGAACATCATGAAGCTGGCCCAGTACCCGGCGCTGAAGCGGGCGCACAAGGCCCAAAACGAAACAGATGATCTGCGCCGCATGGCCTTGTCGATGGCGGTACTGACGCAAGTGCGTGTGGGTGTGCAGCGCTATGAGCTGGCCTTGTCGGAACTGAGGTTTGCGGAAGAAAGCTTAGGGGTGGACCAACGTTTGCTAAGTTTCTCGCAAAAGTCGGCCAAGACCAAGTTTGACTCGCAGTTGGAGGTGATTCGCGCCGAGGCGCGTGAGCTGCTGGCCGGGTACCAGCGCTACGCGGCCTATTCAAATGCGCAAGCGGCTTGGGGTCGTTTGTACAACTCAGTGGGTATGGATGTGTTGCCAACCTCGATTGAAAGCCGCGACGTCAAAACCGTGGCGCGCTCCATTGAAAACACATTGGGCAGCTGGCAGTCAGAGGTGTTTGTCACCGGCCCAGAGGCGGTACGCACGAGCGCGAAAGCAAACTGATGCGGCTGCAAACCCAATTGAACCCGCAACTGAAACGAGCAGCAGTGCTGTGCGCCATGGCGTGCTGCGCTGCTGTAGCGCTAGCGCAGCCCGCGCCAACAAAGCCTGCTGTGGTGCCAGCCCCTGTTGCACAACCGTTCACCCCAACGCCACCACCCGCGCAGACCGACCCCAATGCCATACGCGTGTTGCTGACTCCCGAGCTGGAGACCGCGTTGGTGGCACAAATGGTGGGCCGCATCGTGACGCTCAATGCCTCGTTAGGCTCCCGAGTGGTCAAGGGCACAACCGTGGTGGCCTTTGACTGCAGCGAGTCACTGGCACGGTTAGAGATGGCGCAAGCCGAGCAAGCGGGGGCACGCGAAACATTGGACGTTAAAACCCGTCTATTGAAGCTTGAGGCTGCGGGCGAGTCAGAGGTGATCTTGGCGGCAGCAGCCGCGAGTCGCACCACCGCAGCCATCGCGCTAGCACGTGCTCAGCTGGGCCAGTGCAACGTGAAATCACCGTTCACTGGACGCGTGGTTCGTGTTCTCGTTAAGCCACACCAGGGTGTGAATGTGGGAACCCCGCTGGTCGAGCTGGTCAGCGATGGCCCACTCAAGCTCAGGCTCAATGCGCCGTCGCGCCTGCTTCGCACCCTCAGCGTGGGTACTCCGTTTGAGGTGACGATTGATGAGACGGGTAAAAACTACCCCGCCAAGGTGACGGCCATCAATGCCAGAGTGGATGCCGTGGCGCAAACAGTCGAGTTAGAAGGGCGAATCAGCAGCAAAGCCACTGACCTGCTGGCCGGCATGACGGGGACTGCTCGCTTCAAGAGCGCACCTTGACCGTGGCACAGCCTGCGCTTGTTGCTGCACACACGCAGTTAGCGGCTCTGGTGGTGGCCGCTGAAGCGCGTGCGCGCGGGGCCAGCACACTCACCGAGTTGGTTTTTTCGATTGCCAATGACGCCTACGCAATTTTGGGATTTCGGCAGGCGCTGGTGTTTGAGGGTGACGGTGCTAGCGCCTCGCTGACAGCCGTATCGGGCTTGGCCCGTCCCTCTGAGGACAGCCCGTATCTGGTGTGGCTGCGCCGCACTTGGCCTTGGCTGCATCCAAGGGCTGCAGCATCACCAGGCTGGCTGGTCATGCCAGCGGACACGGCTGATACACCCACCGATGTGCTGGATGGCTGGCGGGAGTGGTGGACGGCTGGCGTGTTGGCACTGCCGTTGGACCGTCGCTCAGGCGAGCGGCTGGGTTGGGTGATTTTTTTGCTCGATCAACCACCAGTTGAAGTGCAGTCGCAAGCCTTGGCACAACTCGCGCAAAGCTGGAGTTATTGTTGGGAAATGTTGGCGGGTCAACCCAAAAAATCACTGCGCCGAAAGTGGCAAAAACTGGGTGCAACAAAACGACGGGCGTTGTGGGTGGCAGTTCTCGCGGTTCTGTTCATTCCTGTGCGCCAAACGGCACTGGCACCCGCAGAGGTGATCGCCCTGGATGCCGTGGCAATGGCCGCACCGTTAGAGGGCGTTGTCAAAACCATTCACGTGCGACCCAACCAATCGGTCAAAGCAGGACAGCCTTTGTTCTCACTGGACGACACCACCCTGCGCAATCGGTTGGAAGTGGCGCAAAAGTCAGTGGCAGTGGCTGATGCCGAGCTTCAAGCGGCGACGCAGAAGGCCTTTGACAGTTACCAGAGCAAAGGGGAGCTGGCCCTTTTGAGTGGTCGTGGCAATGAAAAACGCGCCGAACTGGCTGCTGTGCGCGCGCAGTTGGCTCGCATCGACGTGGTGGCGCCGCAAGATGGACTCGCGGTGTTTGGTTCAGCCGATGACTGGTTGGGTCGGCCAGTGACCACCGGCGAGCGCATCATGCTGCTGGCTGACCCTGCCAAGCCAGGCGTGCTGGTGCACCTGCCAGTGGCAGACGCCATCACGTTAGAGCCAGGGGCGCGTATCAAGCTGTTTTTGACGGTGTTGCCGCTCTCGCCCATGGATGCCACGGTGAGCGAAACCAGCTACCAAGCGGTGCTGTCGCCTGATGGTGTGGCGAGCTACCGGTTGCGCGCTGTGTTTGACGGCGCGCCAGAAGGTCCGCCAGCGCAGGCCCGCATTGGCTTGCGTGGCACGGCCAAAATTTATGGCGAGCGGGTGCTGCTGGGTTACTACCTGCTGCGCCGCCCACTGGCCACGCTGCGCGAGTGGAGCGGCTGGTGACAGCCCCTGCAAGCTCTGCGTCCACCCTGCCGCCACTGCGCGAAGACCTGCGCCTGCACGAGGTGGCACCCAGCCGCGATGGCGCTCCGGCTTGGTCAATTCAAGACCCCGTCACTAACCGGTTTTACCGCATAGGTTGGCTGGAATTTGAATGCCTCTTGCGTTGGCCCGGAGACCCTGCTGCGATTGCCCAAGACATTGCAAGCGCCACACCGCTGGCGGCCGACAAAGAGCTGGTGGAAGACTTTGCACGCTTTTTAGTGCAGCACCACTTGGTGCGCCCCTCGGGCCAAGAGGTCACCCGACTGGCCAGTCAAGCCAGCGCACCCGGCTGGCGACACTGGCGCTGGTGGTTGCACCATTATTTGTTTGTCCGTATTCCGCTGGTGCGGCCGGACCGGTGGCTGGCGGCCCTGCTGCTGTTGGTGCGGCCGGTGCTGTCAACGGCGGGGCTGATCACGGTGCTGCTGGCCAGCCTGCTTGGCATCGTGCTGGTGGCCCGTCAATGGGATACGTTTGCCCATGGCGTGTTGGACATCCTCACGCCCAGTGGCATCTTGGGTTTTATGGTGGCCATCGTTATCTCTAAAACGCTGCATGAGATGGGCCATGCGCTGGTGTCCACGCACCATGGTGTTCGGGTGGCTCACATGGGCGTGGCCTTGGTCGTTCTTTGGCCCATGCTTTACACCGACACCAGTGAGTCGTGGCGCTTGCGCTCGCACCGTCAACGCTTATCCATCTCTGTGGCAGGCATTGCGGTCGAACTGGGGTTGGCGGGCCTCTCGACTCTGGCGTGGGCGCTAATGGACGATGGCCCTTTGCGCCAAGCCATGCTGTATTTGGCCACCACCGGCTGGGTGCTGTCCCTGGCGCTGAACGCCAGCCCGTTCATGCGGTTTGACGGTTATTTCATTTTGTCCGACTTGTTGGATTTTCCGAACCTGCATGAGCGCTCAGGCGCTTTGGCAAGGGCTTGGCTACGGCGTACCTTGCTGGGCTGGGACGAGCCAGACCCTGAGGCGTTTTCGCAGCGCACGCGCCGCTGGCTGGTGGCGTTTGCGTTGGGCACTTGGCTCTACCGGTTGGTGGTGTTTGCAGGGATTGCGTTGGCGGTGTACCTGATGTTCTTCAAGGTACTGGGCATCTTTTTGTTTGCAGTTGAGATTGTGTGGTTCATCGTGCTTCCTTTTTGGTCTGAAGTCGCTGTGTGGCGCAAACGCTGGGTTGAGGTCAAGCCCGATCGCCGTCGCTGGATGTGGGGCCTCGGACTGCTGGCCTTGCTGCTGCTGTCGGTACCTTGGGCGATGGATGTGGACGCGCCCGCCGTCGCCAGGCCCGAGCGCCAGCAGTCAATTTACGGCCCTTTTGCAGCCCAAGTGACGGCGATACACCCACCAGGCGCGGTGACCGCCGGCACGCCATTGGTGCAGTTTGAGGCCCCCGACTTGCTTGCTCGTGAGTCACGTACCGATGCCTCAGTGCAAGCCCTTTCGCGCCATTTGTCTGGACTCGTCGGCGCTGAAGAGCGAGGCATGGACCAGCAACAAGCGTCCACAGAGCGCCTTCGCGAGCAGTTGGCCGAAGCCACCGCCATCCGTGAAGAGACCGGTCGCCTGAACATGCTGGCGGAATTTGAAGGCCTGTGGGTTGATACCGATCCCACCACGCGCGCCGGCACCTGGGTGGGGCCACGCAACCAACTTGGCGTGCTCATTGATCCCGCGAGCTGGGTGATCGATGCCTACGTGGACCAGCGTCAACTGGAACGAATTCATGTGGGAGCCAGCGCCCGTTTCAGACCCCAAAGGCATTGGCAGTCTGTGCCCGCCACGGTGGTGGATATTGATTCGACCCGGGTCACCAAGCTGTCTTACCCCATGCTGGACGCGACCCACGGAGGGCCACTAGCC
>JAGODZ010000028.1 GCA_017997975.1 Rhodoferax sp. | reverse complement strand
CACTCATCAAGTGATGAATTTGGCGACCCCACGGGGATTCGAACCCCGGTACCTACCGTGAAAGGGTAGTGTCCTAGGCCTCTAGACGATGGGGTCTAAACCTGGTGGACTTCCGTCTTGCTTTGCCGCTTTTCAGCAGCAAACCTTCAATCTTGGTGGAGATAAGCAGGATCGAACTGCTGACCTCTTGCATGCCATGCAAGCGCTCTCCCAGCTGAGCTATACCCCCAATTAACTTCGTTTGCTTTTACAAGCTTTCGTCGTTTCCAAGCCTCAAATTATAGCGCTCAAATTAGGCTTCACGCAAAAAATTCAAAACTTTTTCCTTTTTACTCAAGGCCAAGACCGCATCCAAAGCGGGTGTCTGAGCCGTACCCAGTACCAAGACCCGCACTGGCATGGCCAACTGAGGCATTTTGAGAGCGCTAGCCACCAAAACTTCTTTGATCGCCACCGCAATACTGGCCTTGTCCCAAGCACAACTTTCCAGCTTATCAGCCAGCATTTTCAGGGCAGATTGAATGGCTGGGGTCACGTGGGCGGCAAGCTCATCGGCATTCGGCGTCACGCTGATATAGAACTTCGCCACCCAATCGGCCAACGCCACCGTGGTATCACAGCGGTCTTTGAACAGACCACAAATGGCAGACAAGCGCTCATCCGTTTCAATGGAGCGCTTGCGAAGTATCGTGCTGACCAACTCCGCCAAGGCGTCGTCACTCATCCCTTTCAGGTGTTGCGCATTCACCCAGCGCAACTTGGCATCGTCAAATTGCGCGGCACTGCGACCCAAGTGGTCCAAGTTGAACCACTCCAAAAACTGGGCGCGGGTAAAGATTTCATCGTCACCATGGCTCCAGCCTAAACGGGCCAAGTAATTCACCATGGCTTCCGGCAAATAGCCCTCATCACGGTACTGGGTCACGGGCTTGGCGCCATTGCGCTTGCTCATTTTCTCGCCCAATTCATTCAGAACAGTGGGGAGATGGGCGTACACCGGAGGCTCTTTGCCCAAGGCCTTGAAAATATTGATTTGGCGCGGCGTATTGTTGACATGGTCATCGCCTCGAATCACATGGGTGATTTCCATGTCAATGTCGTCCACAACGACACAGAAGTTGTAGGTGGGCGTGCCATCCGGGCGGGCAATGACCAAATCATCCAACTCATCGTTGCTGATCTCGATGCGACCCTTGACTTTGTCTTCCCAGACCACCGCGCCGTCCTGCGGGTTATTGAAGCGCAGCACGGGCTTCACGCCTTCAGGCACAGGAGGCAGCACTTTGCCGGGCGCAGGACGCCACGTCCCGTCATAGCGCGGTTTTTCCTTGTTCGCCATTTGTTGCTCGCGCAAAGCATCCAGGGCCTCGACACTCATGTAACAGGGGTACACATGCCCCGCCGCCTGCAGGTCCGCCAGCACCGCCTTGTAGCGATCCATGCGCTCCATTTGGTAAAAAGGGCCTTCGTCACAGTCAAGGCCCAGCCAGGCCATGCCTTCAATGATCACATCGACTGACGCCTGCGTGGAGCGCTCCACATCGGTGTCTTCAATGCGAAGCACGAAATCACCGCCCGTGGCACGGGCAAAGGCCCAGGGGTACAGGGCGGAACGAATGTTGCCAAGGTGAATGAATCCTGTCGGTGACGGGGCGAAACGGGTACGGATTTTGTTTGTCATTTGAAAGATTTCAGACCCAACAGACCGTACACGGTCAGCGTTGGGGTGGTTCATGGGTTCCAAGATCACGGCGATGCCGATCTGACCTTGGCCGCGACAGGCTGGCGTCAATTAGGTCGCGGTAGCGTCCTCAATGGGGTCTTCTGCCACCACGCGATTGGCGTTAAGGCGCGAAATATCGTCCGCCGTGATGTCACCGGTGACATACACACCGTCAAAGCAGGAGGCGTCAAAGCCTTTGATAGTGGCATTCAAGGAACCGATCGCCTTCTTCATGGCGTCCACGTCTTGATAGATCAACGCATCACAACCAATCACCTGGCGAATCTCTTCGACGGTGCGGTCGTGTGCTACCAATTCGCTGGAGGTGGGCATGTCAATGCCATACACATTGGGGTAGCGCACCGGCGGCGCGGCACTGGCCAGGTAGACTTTTTTGGCACCCGCTTCGCGTGCCATTTGCACAATCTCGCGACTCGTCGTGCCCCGCACAATCGAATCATCGACCAGCAACACATTGCGGCCTTTGAACTCGCTGGCAATCACGTTGAGCTTCTGGCGAACCGATTTCTTGCGAACCGACTGGCCGGGCATGATGAAGGTGCGCCCCACATAGCGGTTCTTCACAAAGCCTTCCCGGTAGGGCAAGCCCAACAGCTGCGCCAACTGGGCCGCACTGGGACGGCTCGACTCAGGAATGGGGATGACCACGTCGATTTCATTCGGTGGAACGGTCGAGATCACCCGCTTGGCCAGTGTTCCGCCCAAATTCAAACGGGCTTGGTAAACCGAGATGCCATCCATCACCGAATCAGGTCGCGCAAGGTACACAAATTCAAAAATACAGGGGCTGAGCTGTGTGTGGTCGGCGCACTGTTGTGAATGGACTTTGCCGTCTAGGTCAATAAACACAGCCTCGCCCGGAGCGATGTCACGGTCAAACTTGTGCGCCGATCCTTCCAATGCCACCGACTCGCTGGCCAGCATGACCGTGCCATCGCTTTGCCCCATGCACAAAGGTCGAATACCAAAGGGGTCGCGAAACGCCAATACCCCATGGCCCGCAATCATGGCAATCACCGCATACGAGCCTCGAATACGGCGATGCACACGGCGCACCGCCTCAAAGACATCGACAGGACTCAAGGGCAGTCCGCGCGTGGTCGCCTCAATTTCATGGGCCAGCACGTTCAAAAGCACCTCGGAGTCACTCTCCGTGTTGATGTGGCGGTGGTCGGTGGTGAAAAGCTCCGACTTGAGCGCCTGAGCGTTGGTCAGGTTGCCGTTGTGAACCAGCACAATGCCAAACGGCGCATTGACGTAGAACGGTTGCGCTTCTTCCTCGCTGAAGGCATTGCCTGCGGTGGGGTAGCGCACCTGGCCGAGACCGCAGTTACCGGGCAGTGAACGCATGTCACGGGTGCGAAACACGTCACGCACCATGCCCCTGTCTTTGTGCATGTAGAACTTGCGGTCCTGCTGGGTGACGATGCCTGCGGCGTCTTGGCCGCGGTGCTGAAGCAGCAACAGGGCGTCATAAATGAGTTGATTAACAGGTGCGTTGCTGACAACGCCGACGATTCCACACATATGTTTCCGATCAGTTGAGAACAGAGAAGACACCACTGGGTGTCCGCCCATTCCACCACGCCTCAAGAAGGCAAATACTTTCCAAACTCGTCTGGCAGCACCGGTTTCAAGCTCTTTAAGGCCGTCAATGAAATACCGGCCCCCACGGAGTCTTGCCACCAATCGCCAGATTTCATCGGGGTCATGCTGATCACCACCGTGGCCGCCAACACCATCACCACCCCCCGTGCCAGACCAAAAACAGCGCCTAAAGCACGGTCAACCGGCTGCAGACCCACGGCAGTCAGCAATTTTTTAACCAAGGCGGCGACCAAGCCGCCCGCAAATACCGCCAAGATAAAGACAACGGCAAAGCCTGCTGCGTAACGAACACTCTCTGCCGTACCCTCCATGGGCAATTTCCCTGCCACGTCATGGGCCAGCCACTGTGCCAATACAAACGCCAGCACCCAGTTCACCATCGACAGGACTTCATAGACCAGCCCACGCCAGATACCCAATAGCAGAGAGACCAGCAAAATCCCCCCAAAAATAAGGTCCAACGTGGCCATTTCCGTTTGCATGACGTGTCGAAATTCGCTTAAAGCGTCAGGATTGCGGCAGGCAACCCCAATTTTTTAATTTTTTCAGCCGCTTTTTCTGCTTCTGCGCGGGTGCTGTACGGACCCGTGCGCACCCGAATGCGAGAGCCGTCCTTGGTCTGCGCCACATGGGTGTAAGTTTTCAGACCCACAGATTCCACCTTCAAACGCACGGTGCGGGCACCCGCTTCTTCTGCAAACGCACCCACTTGAACGACAAACCGCCCTTCTGAAACCTCAGTTTTAGTCTCCGGTGCACGGCCCTGCAACAGCGCGAGAGCCTTCGCGCCATCGTCAGTTCGAGGCACGACTGCGGCGACCGGCTTTTCAACGACCTTCTCGACCGCTTTTTCGACCGCTTTTTCGACGACTTTTTCAACCGGTTTAGGAACCGCTTTCGCGACAGGCGGAGCCACTGGCTTGCTCTCCTCACCAGTTGTTTTAGGCGCGGGGGCCGTCATTGCGACCTCTTCTTTGGGTGCGTCTGCAGGGGCGTTGGTTTGGGCGGTCTCTGCACGCGTGGTGTCTTTGGCTGCGCTTGCCGGAACACTCAGAGGCAGCACCTTGTTTTTATCGGGGATATCAATCGGTGTATCGACCGCAATGGGGCGCGGTTGTTTGTCAAACAACAGGGGAAATCCAACCACTCCAACCAGCACCAGCACGGTCGCGCCAATGAGGCGGTATTTCGCACGACGACGCATGACCTCAACACTCTCCGACTGGGGTGACACAGCGGCGGGCTCGTCGGTTCGCTTTCGGAATTTGAAAAATGCCATAAATGTGCGCGTTCAGGGGTCAGGCGTTGGGCAGGTGCTGGGCATGAAGTCGGGGCAGCCCATTCTTCAAGATGCCGCCCACGGTGTAGAAGGACCCAAAGACCACAATTCTATCAGTGGGGTCGGCAGCAGCGACGGCAGCCTGAAGCGCCAGCTGGGGGTCCGCATAGGCAGAAGCGACGGCTTCTTTTCGGGTATTTTGGGCCTGCCACCGCGCTACCAAGCTGGCCCCAGTGGCCGCGCGGGCCGTGGGTAAATCAGTGAAATACCATTTATCAATCAAAGGATTCACTTTGGCCAGCATGGTCGCCAAGTCTTTGTCAGCCATCGCACCCACCACCGCATGGGTGGTTGGAAAGTAACCCATTGCATCTAAATTGGCAGCCAAGGCGGCCACAGAATGCGGGTTGTGCGCCACATCCAGCACCAGCGTGGGCTGCCCCGGCACAATTTGGAAACGCCCAGGCAGCTCTACAAAGGCCAGCCCATTGCGCACCGACTGCGCGGTCACCGGCAGGCGATCCCTCAGCGCCGTCAAAGCCGCCAACACCCCAGCCGCGTTCACCAACTGATTCGCGCCCCGCAGCGCGGGGTAGGCCAAACCACTGTAACGACGCCCCCGCCCCGCCCAAGCCCATTGCTGCTTGTCGCCCGACACGTTGAAATCAACCCCAAACCGCCACAGATCAGCGTCAATCTCGGTGGCGTAGTCCAACACGCTCTGGGGGGGCATGGGGTCACTCACGATGACCGGGTGACCGGTGCGCATGACGCCCGCTTTTTCACGGCCAATTAGCTCTCGGGTGTTGCCCAGAAACTCCATGTGGTCCAGATCGACGCTGGTGATCACGGCGCAGTCGGCGTCGATGATGTTGACCGCATCCAAGCGCCCCCCCAAACCGACCTCCAGAATCGCCACATCCAATCCAGAGCGCGACATCACATCCAGTATGGCCAAGGTAGAGAACTCAAAATAGGTGAGAGAAACTTCAATGCCATTTTGGCCTCTGGCCCTCTCCACACCTTCGAAACCAGCTATTAATTCAGTAGCACTCACCGCCTCGCCGCGCAAGCGCAGGCGCTCTTCAAAGTTCACCAAGTGGGGGGACGTGTAAACACCCACCTTGTAACCGGCCTGAAGCAGAATCGATTCCAACATGGCACAGGTGGAGCCCTTGCCATTGGTGCCCGCCACCGTGATCACAGGACAATCAAAGCGGATTTGCATGCGATCAGCGACTGTGCGCACGCGCTCTAGCCCCATATCAATGGTCGTGGGATGCAATTGCTCGCAGTGAGCCAGCCAGTCGGACAATGTTTTCATCATGCGCGGGATTGTCGCCCAGCACGGGGCAATGGCATGATTCGGACCATGAATTCCACACCCCACACCCCCTCCACATCAGCCACGGTCTATGGCATTCCCAATTGCGACACGGTCAAGAAAGCACGCATTTGGTTGACCGATCACCACGTGGACGTCACCTTCCACGACTTCAAGAAACTTGGCGTGCCCGCCACAGAAATAAGCATTTGGGCGCAGGCGGTGGGCTGGGAGGCGCTGGTGAACCGCAAAGGCACGACGTGGCGCCAGCTCGATGAAGTTACGCGGCTCGCTGTGGTTGATCTGCCCAGCGCAACAACCTTGATGCTGGCACACCCCAGTGTTGTGAAGCGGCCCGTGATTGTTTGGTCAGACGGCTGCGTGACCGTGGGATGTGATGCCACCGTGTTTGCGACGCACGTATCTTAAAATGAGCGTTTTGCATCGACACGCCCATCCTCCTCGTTCATCGCACGGATAACCCTATGACCACTTTGCACCTCGACAACGTCTCCGTCAGCACCCAAGCCAGCGTCTATTTCGACGGCAAATGCGTCAGCCACAGCCTCACCTTGGCGGATGGCACCAAGAAGTCCATCGGCGTGGTGTTACCCGCGACTCTGACCTTTGGCACTGCGGCACCTGAAATTATGGAATGCGTGGCGGGCAGCTGCGAGTACAAACTTGAAGGCAGCGAGACTTGGGTACGGTCGGCTGCGGGCGACAGCTTCAGTGTGCCTGCCAACGCCAAATTCGACATTCGCGTGACCGAGGCTTACCACTACATCTGCCACTACGGCTGATCTTCACCGCGCGTTTGCCCGCTTTCAGTGGGTGCGACGACACCTTCGTTGGCCTTTGGCCTGCAATCGGCTCTTTTACGGAAAAACCATGTCCACGATTCTCCAAAACATTCCTGCAGGCCAAAAGGTCGGCATCGCCTTCTCCGGCGGCCTAGACACCAGTGCAGCCTTGCACTGGATGAAGCTCAAGGGAGCGATTCCCTACGCGTACACCGCCAACCTGGGTCAGCCCGACGAAGCCGATTACGACGAAATTCCGCGCAAAGCCATGGAATATGGCGCCGAAGCGGCCCGTCTGATCGATTGCCGCACCCAACTGGCCAATGAAGGCATTGCCGCCTTGCAAAGCGGTGCCTTTCACATCTCCACCGGTGGCGTCACCTACTTCAACACCACCCCGATTGGCCGTGCCGTGACCGGCACCATGCTGGTGACGGCCATGAAAGAGGATGACGTCAACATCTGGGGCGACGGCAGCACCTTCAAGGGCAATGACATCGAGCGTTTCTACCGCTACGGCCTGCTGACCAACCCTTCATTGAAAATCTACAAACCTTGGCTGGACCAGCAGTTCATTGATGAGCTGGGCGGCCGCGCTGAAATGTCGGCCTTCATGACGGCGCATGGTTTTGGTTACAAAATGTCGGCTGAGAAAGCCTACTCCACCGACTCCAACATGCTGGGTGCCACGCACGAAGCCAAAGACCTTGAGTTTCTCAACTCGGGCATGAAAATCGTCAACCCCATCATGGGCGTGGCGTTCTGGAAAGACGACGTCGAGGTGAAACGCGAAGAAGTCACGGTTCGTTTTGAAGAAGGTCGTCCCGTGGCCCTGAATGGCGTGGTGTACGACGACTTGGTGAGCCTGATGCTGGAAGCCAACCGCATTGGCGGTCGCCACGGTTTGGGCATGAGTGACCAGATCGAGAACCGCATCATTGAAGCCAAAAGCCGGGGCATCTACGAAGCCCCCGGTTTGGCCCTGCTGTTCGCCTGTTATGAGCGCCTGGTCACCGGCATTCACAACGAAGACACCATTGAGCAGTACCGTGAAAACGGTCGCAAACTGGGCCGCCTGCTGTACCAAGGTCGTTGGTTTGATCCGCAAGCCATCATGTTGCGCGAAACAGCGCAACGCTGGGTGGCACGCGCCGTCACCGGCGAAGTGACGCTGGAGCTGCGCCGGGGCAATGACTACTCGATTCTGAACACCGAAAGCGCCAACCTGACGTATGCGCCTGAACGCCTGAGCATGGAAAAAGTCGAAGACGCCCCGTTTTCTCCGCAAGACCGCATTGGCCAACTCACCATGCGCAACCTGGACATCGTCGACACCCGGGCCAAGCTGGGCATCTACGCCAAAGCCGGACTGCTGTCATTGGGTGAAGACGGCGACTTCCTCAGTCTGAGCCACAGCGATACCAACACCGCCAAATAAAGGACACGGCGCGAAAGCGCCCTGCTCTCTTGCGGGAAAGCTAGCGTTGAGTGGCCTTGGACCGCAGCCCGGTCAGCGCTTCCTCGGCACTGTGGCGGCCCAAGTAGGCTTGCGCGATGGGCCGCAACGCCGACGGGGTGATGCCCACGCCGGTTAAGCCGGGATACTGGCCCGTGGCCACGTTGTCCACCTTCATCGAATCTAGGTTGTCCCCACTCATCAGGGGCTTGCCAGGAGCCAACGCCATCATCCCCGCTTGCAAGCGTCCTAACCAAGTCGGCAGGCCAATCACCCAACGCCCCCGCCCCCCCGCGATGCCGCTCAACTGACCAGAGAGCGCCACAAGCTGTTTCAGGGTGAAAACGTCGGGTCCACACAATTCGAAAATGCCAGCGTGATGAAAGAGA
Organism: Rhodoferax sp.; assembly: GCA_017997975.1. GTDB lineage: Bacteria > Pseudomonadota > Gammaproteobacteria > Burkholderiales > Burkholderiaceae_C > Rhodoferax. The sequence continues at coordinate 12,826 of JAGODZ010000028.1, read as the reverse complement.
CCCCCCGGCAGACTGGGTCGAACACAACGCACCACGGCAGTGGCCACGTCTTGGACCCACACCGGCTGAAACCGAGCGTCCGCACCCGCCAGCGGCATGATGGGGAACACTTTTTGCAGTCCTGCAAACAAGTTCAAAAACTGATCGCCAGCACCAAAAATCACACTGGGTCGCAGGCAAATTAATTCAAAACCGACAGCAGCATCCCCTCCAGCCGCACCGCCGGTGGCGGCTTGCCTCAACACCGCCTCGCCCTGCCCTTTGCTTCGCAGGTACATCGACGGTGCCGATTCAGGGTGCTGCGCATCGGCCCCCAGCGCGCTGATATGAACCACCCGCTTCACGCCATTGGCCAGACACGCTCTCGCCAGTTTTTCAGGCAATGCCACATGCACCCGGTGAAACGCGGCCTGTGTGCCATGCAGAATCGCCACCAAATTGACCACCGCCTCATGCCCTGCCAACGCATGGGTCAGGGCCACCTCGTCATGCACATCCATCTCCAACACCGTTAAGGGCGGTAGATGCTGCAAGTGCCGGGCATGGTTGCGCACCCGGGTGGGTACCGTGACATGCCAACCATCGCGAACCAATTTTTCGCAGACATGGGCACCGACAAAGCCAGTGCCTCCCAAAACCATAATTTTTTTCATATGAGCAATCTACCCGGTTGTGCATGCACCTTCTTATCAAAGGTCATGGACATATGTGAATTATTTTTTGCCAACACCTTGAACTTGGCCACCTAAGCGCTGTAAGACGCTTGGTGAACCATGTGACATCCTAGCTAAAACGCAAAGGGCTCCTGGTTGTGACACGCAGTCGCATCAGTCCTTGGCCGGTGCAGTGATCTTCCCAATGATCTTCACCGCCACGCCGCCACCCGGCACTAAGCTGGCAGCGACCTCCGTACCTAACTCCAATGTGACAACCAGTCTCCCACTGCCCACCACCATCACGTCATGGGCCTCTTGGCGATTGAGCGGGTGAACGGCAAAGTGCTTGCCGAGCCTGACTAAACCACCACCGGTTCAGGCTCCAGTTGAATACCAAAACGCTCATAGACACTGGTTTGAATGGCCTTGGCCAACGTCATCACTTCGCCACCCGTGGCGCCTTGGCCATGGGTGCCTACGCCACGATTGACCAGCACCAAGGCCTGTTTTTCATAGACCCCTGCTTGTCCCACCGACTTTCCACGCCAGCCGCACGAATCAATCAGCCAGCCAGCTGCCAACTTGACCGAGCCATCGTCCAAGCGGTAATGCACCACTTTGGGGTCGCGGGCAATGATGTCGGCGCATTGCTCTGCGGTCACCGTGGGGTTTTTGAAGAAGCTGCCGGCATTGCCAATCACGTCCGGGTCAGGCAGCTTGGCGCGTCGCACTTCACACACCCAGTCAAACACTTGGCGCGCGGTGGGCTGGCTGCACTGGTGCTCTGCCATCTTCTTCTCGATATCGGTGTAGCCCAACACAGGCTTCCACGCTTTAGGCAAAGCAAAGCGCACCCGCAGAATCAGTGCACGGTCTTTCAAGCCCAGCGGAACATGACTGTTGCTGCTCACCGCAGGGCCTGCGCCGCATTTAAAGATCGAATCACGGTAGCCAAAGGCACATTGCGCTGCATTCAGGGTGAATACTTGGCCCGTGGCCAAATCCATGGCATCGAGCGACTCAAAACGGTCTTGCAATTCCACCCCGTAGGCCCCCACGTTTTGAACCGGAGAAGCACCGACCGTGCCCGGAATCAAGGCCATGTTTTCCAGCCCAGGGTAGCCCTGGTCTAGGGTCCAACCCACAAAATCATGCCAGTTTTCGCCCGCACCGGACTCAACGATGAAGGCTTTGGCTGTTTCTTGCACCAGCCGACGGCCCATGATTTCCACCTTGAGCACCACCGGCTTGACGTCACCCGTGATGACAATATTGCTGCCCCCGCCAAGAACAAACTTAGGTTGAACGCCCAGATCAGGATGCTGCAAAACAGCGCGCAAGTCCGACTCGTCTTTGATTCGAACCAAAGTAAGGGCTTTTGCAACGATATGGAAGGTGTTGAATGCCTGAAGTGGCACGTTGTTCTCGACTAACATGGCGAGATTGTCGCATTGGGGGCCCCCCACTTCGCGCTGAGGCAGAGCCTGTCATTGCCTCCATCCAACAAAGTGCATTGCCCCTGGACAGGCTCGGGGCATGCCAATGAATGTGAGTTGACCCATGCCCTCTTTTGACACCGTCTGCGAAGCCAAGATCGTCGATGTGAAACACGCCGTAGAAAACACCGCCAAAGAAATCGCCACCCGCTTTGACTTCAAAGGGACCCCGGCCTCCATTGAGCTCAAGGACAAAGAGATCACCCTGATGGGTGACGCCGACTTCCAGCTCTCCCAAATTGAAGACATTTTGCGCAACAAACTCACCAAGCGTGACGTGGACGTGCGCTTCATGGACAAAGGGGACCTGCAAAAAATGGGAGGCGACAAGGTCAAAGTGATCATCAAAGTGCGCGATGGCATTGAAACTGAACTGGGTAAGAAGATTCAGCGCGTGATCAAGGACAGCAAAATCAAGGTGCAAGCCTCGATTCAAGACGGCAAGCTGCGCGTCACCGGCAAAGACCGTGATGACTTGCAAGCCGCCCAGGCCTTGATTCGCAAAGAAATTTCGGACATGCCACTGAGCTTTGACAACTACCGCGATTGATGGCTCACCCCCTCGCCACGTTGGTGTCTGTGACGGCCAAACAACGGGCACCAATGACCCCATGGTTCTTGTAAAACGGTACTGAGCGGAACCGATGAGCATTCACGACGACAACCAATACGAAGATCTGCTGGGGCTGTGGTCAGACTTGGAATCGGGCTTGGGCGTCATTTTGGGCAGCCCGGGCAGTATTCAGGAGTTTGAAAAGCGGGTGTGGCAGTACGACCGTTGGATGAAAGACCTGCTCAAGCGGGACGCCGATGTGGGCTTGTACCTGCTGTTTCAGCTGGCCAGCAACTCACCGGTCGGCTACAGCGCCTCCCACTCGCTGGTCAGTGCCGTGCTGAGCCACCTGATTGCGCAGGAACTGCACTTGCCCTACCAAGAACGCGACAGCTTGGTTCATGCCGCCTTGACGATGAACATCGCCATGACCGCCTTGCAAGATGAATTGGCCACGCAGCCCGAACGCCCCAGCGCAGGGCAATTGGATGCCATTCGCCTGCACGCCATGAAAGGCGCGCTCATGCTGGCCAACCTCGGGGTGGTGGATGAGCTGTGGCTAGAAACCATCACCAGCCACCATGACGAATTGACAGACGCCGGTGATCTCTACCAAATTCAGCCCGGTCAGCGGCTGGCCAGAATTTTGCGCGTGGTGGACCGTTACGCCGCGATGATCAGCCCGCGCCAATCGCGTGCGGGCCGCAGCGCCACGGACTCGGCCCGCAAAGCCATCGAAAGCTCGACCAGCCGCAAAGATGAAGTCGGCCACGCCTTGGTCCGCGCGGTGGGTTTGTGCCCGCCTGGCACCTATGTGCTCTTAGACAACCGCGAAACTGCCGTGGTCATGCGCCGCAGTGCCACGCCCAATCGCCCCCATGTGGCGGTCGTCCTCGACGCCCAAGGCGGCTTGTTAAGCCCTCCCCGGCTGCACCGCACCGCCCACGGCAGACCCGACATCAAATCCGCCTTGGCCGCCTCGGCCATGCATGAACACCTCAACCACTTCCAGATTCTTCAGCTGGGGGCTTACGCCGCACAGCACCCCTGACTGCTACTAAATAGAGAGCACCTTGCACAGATGGGATAAGGGTTAGAGCCCTATTTTTCATATAAGCATGCTATCCCAGTGGAATGGCAAGTTTGGTGCGACTGACCACTCGGCGCAGCACAAAACTGGAGTGCACGCCGGTGACGCCGTCAATGCGAGTCAGTTGATTGAGCAGCAAAGACTGGTAATGGTCCATGTCCCGCACCACCACCTTGAGTTGGTAGTCGGCATCTTGGCCTGTGATCAGCAGGCATTCCAGCACCTCGGGCAGCACGGTCACCTCGGACTCAAAATTGGCAAAGCGCTCTGGCGTGTGTTTGTCCATGGCGATATGAATCAGCGCCATCAGCGAAAGCCCAAGCTTCTTGGCATTCACCAGGGCACGGTAGCCCTCAATCAAACCGGACTCTTCCAAGGCCCGCACGCGGCGCAGGCAGGGCGAGGGCGAAAGGCCAATGCGATCGGCCAAATCTTGGTTGTTGATGCGGCCCTCTTCTTGCAGCACTTCCAAGATGTGCTGATCGTAGCGGTCTAGCTTCATAGATTGCCTTAATATTCTTTATAAAAGCAGAGTATGCCAATTATTTATTGAATCATGGCAATTTAACTCTAAAAATTAGAATTCTTCAGTCACTTCGCAATTTGCTGCGCCGCACTCCCGCCTACACTTGTTCCACTGGTTACCCACCGGACACTGCAACCCAACACCACCCTGCTGCGTTGCGCACACAGACCTCACAAGGGTTTGAACGGCTGACTCACCTGACACCCTGGCGACAGACTCGCCCAGGGTCAATGGCCCCTCCCCCCCCTCTCTTGCTGACCCGCCCCCTCTTCTCTGTCCCGTGTGCTTTCCCGGTCTATGATGCGGATTTAAAACGCCCGCCATGCCGCCCGACTTGCCTCCTGACTCCCGTTTGAACCAGCATTTGCGCCACTTGCTCACGCAGCAGCGTGTGGCCGCCTTGGGCACGCTGGACGATGACGGGGCTCCTTTTGTGTCGATGGTGCCTTTTGCGGTCGATGCGATCAACGCCACCCTGGTGATTCATGTGAGCTTGCTGGCACCCCACACCCGCCACCTGCTCGCTCGACCCCGTGTGTCCTTGCTGGTCATGCAAACAGAGATTGAAGACGCCCCAGTGCTCGCGCTCCCGCGCGTGTCGTTGCAGGGCCAAGCAGATGCGTTAGAAGTGGATAGCGGGCCTTGGGCTGATGCCAAGCGGGCTTACTTGGCTCGCTTTCCAGACGCGGAACCCACGACGCATTTTGGAGACTTTAGGTTCATCGGCATCGCCGTGGACACAGCGCGCCAAGTGAGTGGGTTTGGTGCTGCGCGTTCGCTGAATGCCACCGAGTTGGCGACGGTGTTGTCGCCTCGGCTGTAAGGATATTGACCTCACTGCGGCGCGTTGCCGCAGCCCAGAGCGTTATTTGCCTTCGACAAAGGCCACCATCATGCGAGCGACTTGCACCCCGTCATGGCCATTGGCCAAGCTGTCGATGCCGTTTTGGTAAATGCTTTCGCCCAGAATGGCGCGGCGCTTGTCCAAAATAAAGCCGCTGTAGGCCTCCACAAATTCCGGATGGGCTTGAACACAAAACACATGGTCGCCCACGGCATAAGCCGCGACGGGACAAAAGTCGCTGGTGGCCAACAACTGCGCGCCTTCAGGCAACTCCAACACCTGGTCTTGATGGCTGGCGAGTAGCGAGACTTCTTGACGTCCGTTGGCCTGAGGAAAATCGGGGGCAAGCCACTCGTACGTCATGCGCCCCGAACCCCAGCCCTGCGGGGCCCGCCCCACTTGGGCACCCAGGCACAAACCCACCAATTGGTGGCCAAAACACACCCCCACCAGTTTTTGCTTGGCCGCCAAAATACCCTCCACACGCTCACGCAGTTCCAGCACCCACGGCGCTTGTGAGAACGAGTCGGCCTTGCTGCCGGTCAACAGCACCGCGTCGTAGTCCGCAAACGACTCAGGGTACTGCCCTTGGGTGGTGTTGAAAATATCAATGGTCCAATCGGCACCGGCTTCGCGCAGCAGGCGCTCGAACATGGCACCGTAGCTGATGTAGGTGGGTGCGACCACGGGGTCCAGCACATCGTTGTCCAGTACGCAAACTTTCATGGCTTCTCGATCAAAAAATAGTCCCAATTATCTTCACCCTTTCACGCTTTGGCTTTCTTGCCCAAACGCGACTCAGTGCCTTTCACCAAGCGACTGATGTTCTCTAAGTGACGGTAAATCAGCAGCAAAGACATCACCGAAATGGACAGCATGATGCCGCTGTTGAAATACCAGGCCATGCCGCCGCCAAACAAGTAATACACCGGCGCAAACAGCGCAGCCGTCAGTGAGGCGAGCGAAGAGTAGCGAAAGAAAATGGCCATGACCAACCACGTTGCCGCTGTCGCCAGGCCCAGCACCCAGCTGATGCCGAGCAACACCCCCAACGCCGTGGCCACGCCTTTGCCGCCCTCGAATTTAAAAAACACCGGGTAAAGGTGCCCGACAAAAGCCGCCAGCCCCACCAGCCCCATCGTGCCTTCTGCCATGCCGTAGGGTTGACCGAACCACTTCACCAGCATCACCGCCAACCACCCCTTGGCCGCGTCTAGCACCAGTGTGGCGACAGCCGCGCCTTTGTTGCCAGAACGCAGCACATTGGTGGCCCCCGGGTTTTTGCTGCCAAAGGTGCGCGGGTCGTTGAGCCCCATGGCGCGGCTGACAATGACCGCAAACGAGAGCGAACCGATCAAGTAGCCTGCCAAGGCGGCCAAGACGGGGAAAAAACCATGAAGTGACTGCAAAAAAATCTCCTGCTGCTGGCCCCTAGCAACTGGGGGCATGAAGGGCCTATTCTGCCAGCGCCGCAAAGGCTGGCCGCCCGTCTTCAGTCAAGCAAAGCGCACTCCACTGGATTGGCCCCGAGCAAGCTCACGCACACCTGCGGGTCCAGCCCCACCAGATAGCCGCGCCGCCCGCCGTTGATCAGAATCGACGGCAAGGCCAGAACAGACGATTCCACGTACACCGGCATGATTTTTCGGGTGGCAAACGGCGAGGTGCCGCCCACCCAATAGCCGCTGTGCCGATTCGCCACCTCGGGCTTGCACGGCTCAACCGACTTGGCTCCGATTTGCCGGGCCAGATTTTTGGTAGAAACTTTGCGGTTGCCATGCATCAACACCACCAGCGGCTTGGCGTCTTGGTCTTGCATGATCAAGGTTTTGACCACATGAAAGGGATCGAAACCCAGCACTTCGGCGCTGTGCAAGGCACCGCCATGCTCTAGGTACTCGTACACATGCTCTGTGAACGCCACCCGGTGGGTTTTCAGGAAGTTGGTGGCGGCAGTCGCGCTCACGTGGTCTTTTTTTGCCATGAACGAGATTTTCCCACGGCCACTCGCCTCAAGGTAGCAGGGCGAAAAGGGGCGATGAAGGAACCTCTGCCTTCCCACCTTGGCGCTTCGGACGAAAGGCGGGAGGGGGCCGTGGCTTAGTATGATGAACCAGCGCATCAAAGGGCTGGCTGCGCCCCCACTTTTGGAGAAGTCTGTGAATCAACTAAAAATATCAACCCGGCTCATCTTGTTGGTGGTCACCTTGTCGCTGATGCTGATTGGGGGGGCTGCTATGGGGCTGTATGGCATTGCCAAAGGCAATGAGGGGCTGAAGGCGGTGTACGAGGAAAGTACGGTCCCCGCAGGCCAACTGTCTGAAGTGTTGAGCCTGACTCAGCGAAACGCTTTGCTGGTCGCAACCTCGCTTACCAATGTGACGCCTGAAGCCATTCAAAAATATTTGGCTGAAGTGGAGACCAACAGCGCTGAAATCACCCGGGTATGGAGTATCTATACCAGCAAGGTGAAAGAGCCTGCGGAAATGGCGCTGGCCAAAACGTTTGCCGACAACCGGTCGGAATTTCGGGACCAGGGCCTCCTGCCCGCCACCAAAGCACTGCGTGACAGCAACATCAGTGAAGCGCAAAGCATTTTCTCCACCAAGATGGAGCCGCTTTATGCCAAGGTAAAAAACAGCTTGGTCCCTTTGCTGCAATACGAACTTGACAAAGCGCAGTCGAGGTACTCCGCGTCCGTGAACTTGGGCGATCTGATTTTTTGGATCGCCGTGGGCTCACTTGCACTGGCTTTACCGGTGGCCGCCTTTGCCAGTGTGGTCTTGATCCGCAACCTGTCGCGCTCCTTGAACCGGGCGGTGGAAGTGGCGAACTCGGTCGCTGCGGGGGATCTGAACCAGACCATTGACGTGCAAGGCTCTGACGAATTGGCCAGGCTCATGCAAGCCCTGTCGCAAATGAACCAGTCTTTGATCAAGGTGGTGTCTCAAGTGCGCCAAGGCTCGGAGAGTGTGGCCACCGCCAGTGCCGAAATTGCACAAGGCAACAACGACTTGTCCGCGCGCACCGAGCAGCAAGCCAGTGCCTTAGAAGAAACCGCGGCCAGCATGGAGCAACTGGGTGCCACGGTGCGACAAAACGCCGACTCGGCCCGTCAGGCCAATCAGTTGGCCCAAAGCGCCTCCACCGTCGCCACCCAGGGCGGCGAGGTGGTGGGCGAAGTGGTGCAAACCATGAGGGGCATCAACGAGTCCAGCCGAAAGATCTCCGACATCATCAGCGTCATTGACGGCATTGCCTTTCAAACCAACATTTTGGCGCTCAACGCCGCGGTAGAAGCAGCCCGCGCGGGCGAACAAGGGCGCGGCTTTGCCGTGGTGGCCTCGGAGGTGCGCAGCTTGGCGGGCCGGTCTGCCGAGGCGGCCAAAGAGATCAAGGCCCTGATTGGTGCCAGCGTCGAGCGGGTGGAGCATGGCACCGCGCTGGTGGACAAAGCCGGCGCCACCATGGGCGAGGTGGTGAGCAGCATCAAAAAAGTGACCGATTTGGTGGGCGAGATTTCCGCGGCCAACAACGAGCAGGCGTTGGGTGTTCAACAGGTGGGTGAAGCTGTGACTCAAATGGACCAGGCCACGCAGCAAAACGCGGCCTTGGTGGAAGAGATGGCCGCCGCCGCCAGCAGCCTGCGCGGCCAAGCGGATGATTTGGTGCATGTGGTGTCGGCCTTTCAACTTCAGGACGGCGCATCGGCACCCAGAGTGTTGACCAGCCCACCGAAGCGGCTTGCGGCCAAGCCATTGACCCGCCCGTCTTTGAACTATCAAGCGCAAAAACCAAGAGTCGCCCTCCCCTCCCAACCGGTGACGCACCGTGCGCCACTCGGCAAACCCGCCTCACTGCCCAAACTGGCGCCGAAGATAGCGTCAAAACCAGCGGCATCCCGCCACAACGACGACGATTGGGAATCGTTCTGAGCGGCGGGGGCACCGCCTCGCCTCCTCTCACCTTGACCCGCTTACTGCGCCGGGTCGCGCAGCTCCCAGCGAATGGCGTCAATGTGCTTGAGTAGCTCGGGCGAGAGGGTCGTGCCCCAGGCGTCCAAGCAGTCGTCGAGTTGCGCCACTGACGTGACGCCAATGATGGTGCTGGCCACCTGCCACTTGGTGTAACAGAAGGCCAAAGCGAGTTGCGTGGGCGTGAGCCCATGCTCACGGGCCAAGGCGTTGTAGCGGCGCGCTGCAGTCAACGATTCCGGGCGACCCCAGCGTTGTTTCCGGGTTGACTCAAACTTGGTGATGCGGGCGTTGGCCGGCGCATCAGGGCCGGTCAGGCCCGAGGCGTCGTATTTGCCAGTGAGCAGTCCAAAACCCAGCGGCGAATAGGCCAACAGCGACACCCCCAAGCGGTGCAGGGTTTCATCCAAACCGTTTTCCACCGTGCGATTGATCAAGCAGTAGGGGTTTTGCACCGTCGCCACACGCGGTAAATCGTACTGCTCGGCCAAGCGCACAAACTCGTGCACGCCGTAAGGGGTCTCGTTGGACAGGCCAATGGCCCGCACCTTGCCCGCCTTCACCAAGGTATGCAACGCTTGGAGTTGGGCGTGAATCGAGCTTCCCGAGTTGTCTTGCGTTGGGTCGTAATAAATGACCCCAAAGGCCGGCACGGGCCGCACCGGCCAATGAATTTGGTAGAGGTCGATCACGTCCGTCTGCAAGCGCTTCAAGCTGCCTTCGCACGCGCCAATGATGTCATCCGGGGTCAAGTCCGCACTGCCGCCGCGAATCCACGGCATGCCGCGCGAGGGGCCGGCTACTTTGGTGGCAATGACCAGCTTCTCGCGCGCCCCGGGCGTCTTGGCCAACCAGTTCCCCATGATTTTTTCAGTGGCGTTGTAGGTTTCCGCCCGAGGGGGCACGGCGTACATCTCGGCCGTGTCGATGAAGTTGACGCCCCGCTCTAGCGAGCGATCCAAAATGCGGTGCGCCGTGGCTTCGTCGACTTGCTCGCCAAAGGTCATGGTGCCCAGACAAATGGGAGTCACAGAAAGGTCACTACGACCCAAGGGAAGGGTTTGCATGGGTGGTATCACATTCAAAAGTAGAAAAAAGCAGTTCAAAACCAAGCCACTGGGCCAAGTGGCTTGGTTTCGAGACGATGGGTCAGTTTAAAGACTTGGCAAAACCCGCGTGGGCCGCTCAAGCGAGGTGCATGGGGTTGAGATGACCCAGATGGCGGCTGTCCAGCAGCGGGTATTGCTCATGACCGGGCAAGGTGTAATGCCACCATTCGTGCGCAATGGGCTCAAAGCCTGCGCCTTGCATCACCTGCAACAGCTTGAGACGGTTGGCCTGCGCCAAGGACGACACTTGCGCGTTGAAATGGTGGGACAAGGCCGTCATGTCATCAAACGCCGTGCCCATGTCCAGTTCTTCGCCCTGCGCGTTCACCAGCGTCAGATCGACCGCGATACCACGGGTGTGGTTGGAACCGACGCGCGGGTCGGCCACGTAGGCTTGGTCAGGCGCGGTGTCCCACAAGCGCCATTGCGCTTCCTCGGGGCGAAAGGCGTCGAATATTTTCAAGCGCAAGCCCATGGCGGCGGCCAGCCCGATGGCAATGCGCAACGCAGGCTCGGCGTCGCGGTGAATCAAACACACCGGGCGGGCATAAATCACTTGCCCGGACACATTGAAGGGCGTGGCGTAAACCAGGTCCACCACCACGTCATGCGTGTCGGGATGCAGATGAATCAGGGGGTGCATCATTTCAGTGCCGCCGCACGCGCCTCCTCTTGCAAACGCAGCACGCGGCGCTGCACCTTGCCGGTGGTGGTCATGGGCAGGCTGTCCACAAACTCGATTTCTTTGGGGTACTCGTAAGGGGCCAGCTTGCCTTTCACGTGCTGCTGTAATTCGGCGATCAGTTCAGCATCAAATAGGGCTCTAGACCTTTTAGAGCCTGCGCAAGCAGCTACGAATTCAGGAGCAACGACCACATAGGCTTTGACCAGCGCGCCGCGCGCGGCATCCGGTTTGGGCACCACGGCGGCGTTGGCCACCGCCGGGTGCTTGACCAAGCAGTTCTCAATTTCGCCCGGGCCAATGCGGTAGCCCGCGGCTTTGAACACATCATCGGCACGGCCTTGGTACCAGAGGTAACCTTCAGCGTCGCGCGTGGCCAAGTCCCCGGTACGGCACCAGTCCCCGGTGAACTTGGCCTGCGTGGAGGCGGCGTTCTTCCAATAGCCCAAGAAGAAGATCGGGTCCGGATGGCCGTGCGCGTCAAAGCGGTTCAGGGCCACGTCACCCGCCACGCCCACCGGGCATTCATGGCCGCCGTCGTCAATCACCGCCACCCGGTGACCGGGGTAGCCCATGCCCATGCTGCCGGGCTTAGGCGGCCACAGGGCGGCGCAATTGCCCACGATGTAGTTCACCTCGGTCTGACCAAACATCTCGTTCACGGTGACGCCCAACTGCGCTTGGCAGTAGTCAAACACGGCGTCACCCACCGCCTCGCCCGCGCTCATGATGGCGGCCAACTTGAGCCCAAACTGCTGACGCACCGTGGCCTGGGGCGTGCCGGGGTAGGCCTTCATCATGGCTTTGAGCGCCGTGGGGAACAAAAACGTGTGGGTGACGCCACACTGCGCCATCAGCTCCAGCGCGGTTTGCGGGCTGAAACGACCATTGAACGCCACGATGGGGCGACCAAAGTACAGCGTGGGCAGCAGCGCATCCATCAAGCCGCCGGTCCACGCCCAATCGGCAGGGCTCCAAAAAACCGCGTCAGATTGCGCGTTGTCCCGTCCATCAAAGCCAAACCAGTTTTGGCTGCACACAAAACCGGTCAGGTTGCCAATCAGCGCGCGGTGCGGAATCAAGGCGCCTTTGGGGTTGCCGGTGGTGCCGCTGGTGTAGATCAGCACCGCAGCTTCCTCGGCCAAGGTGGACACCAGCGTGAACTCTGGGGGCTGTTGGGCCAGTGCGGCGCTGTAGTTGAAGTCACAGCCCCCCAGCGTCTGGGCCAACGCGCCCACGCCCAACACCGTGCGCAGCAGCGGGCAATTCTCGCGCACGGCCTGCAAGCCCTCCAAGCTGCTGGCGTCGCCAATGGCAACCACGGCTTCGCTGTCATGCAAGCGAAACTCCAGCGCTTCAGGCCCGAACAGCATCGACAGCGGCATGGCTACCGCCCCCATTTGCAGCACCGCCATGTAGGCCACCGCCGTCTCAAAACACTGCGGCATCACAATCGCCACCCGGTCGCCCCGACTCACGCCCAACACGGCCAAGACGTTGGACAAACGATTGGCTTGGTCCTGCAACTCAGAATAAGTATGAAATGTGGCGCTAGCCCCCGTGCCGCTTGCGACAACAGCTGTATTTTTTGTAGCATTTGGCGCGCTAGACCAGCGCTGGCAGCACACCTGCGCGATATTGAAGTGCTCCGGCACCGCCCATCGGAAGTCGCCATGCAACTGGGCATAGGCCTCAGGCAGGGTGAACGTGGGGCTGGCTTTGTCGCTGGCTTGACTGACGCGCATGGGGGTGTCTCCGTATGATCCCCCAAATGTACCAAGCCCAAAGAATCTCCCGCAGCGACTATGTTCCCCTTCGTAACCTTCAGTACCACGTGCGCGTCTGGGGCACGCCCGCGCCCGATAAAACGCCACTGGTGCTGCTGCACGGCTGGAT
>JAGODZ010000183.1 GCA_017997975.1 Rhodoferax sp. | reverse complement strand
GGCTTTTGTCGGCACGAGAGGCTGCACGATTGATGGGACTGAAAGACTCCTACTTGTTGCCGGAGCGTTACAACGATGCGTACCACTTGGCTGGCGATGGTGTTGTGGTGCCAGTGGTATCACATTTAGCTAAGCACATTTTTAGCGCTGTAGTCGAAGTCAATCGAGCTGTGTTGCCGTTGGCGAAGGCCGCATAAATGGCAAGAGCACCACATACGCCAACGGTGCCTGAATTGCTGCCAGGAGTGTTGCCTGGGGCATCCCTTGCCACGGCACTCCTAACCTATAAAACCGACAGCGGGATAACGGGCAAAGGCCAAATCGCCACCATGATTTACGCGTCCCGACTAGCCAGGCGCACAGGCCTGCCGTTCGATGTTGAAGGTGGAGTCACCACCGAGGGCGAAGGGCAAGTTAAAGGTCTCGGCAAAGGCTCTGTTCAGGCAATTTTGGCTGACTATGGCATTACTCGCGTTTTGGCGGAAGAGGGAGGACGAACAAGCAGGGGGAGCCTGGGGAATATCCGTAGCTTCTTGAACTTTCTCAATGAATTGCATGCCGCTGGCAATGCCGACACTTCAGCCATCGAGGCGTGGTGGGTTGAGCAGGCAAAGCACTTCTTCAATGCCAAGCCATTCGCGCTAAGGTTTGAAACCGGTAAGTCCCTGCGATCTGTTTTGCGTGATTTATTGGCACAAGCCAGAAAACGGCAAGACGAAGGAGCTGGAACCATGTTTGTCGGTGCAATGCTCCAACACTTGATTGGTGCCAAATTGTCATTGGCTTTACCTGATGTCGTTTTTGAACACAACGGGTTTTCCGTTGCAGATGGTCCGACTGGTCGTTCTGGAGATTTTGAAATTGGAAATGCCTCATTGCACGTCACCACTACCCCAGGTGAGGCCGTTGTTAGAAAGTGCGCCGCGAATTTATCAGCGGGTCGCCATCCCATTATTGTTACGGTGCATGACATGCTTCCAGCAGCAGACGCTTTTGCGACGGCCCAAGGTATTGCGGATCGCCTGGATGTATTGGACGCGGAACAGTTTCTTGTCGCCAATCTGCATGAACTTGGTGGCTTCCGATCAGACCAGCGGCGTGTGACGATCGAGGCATTGGTCGACAAGTACAACGAGATCGTGACTGCGCAAGAGACCGATCCAAGTTTGCGCATTTCACGCGATTAATCGTGGCAAGTAGCATGACGCTTGCGACGATTGAGCAGGGACATTAAGCCCAGCGGGAGGTGCCAGCCTCAGCTCGCCGCGCGCTGCAAGCGGTCGCGCACGCCGTCCCAAACCGACTCTGGGGGCGGGGTTTCGACCCAGATGAGTTTCACACCGGCGTCGTCCATGGCGCGCAAATCGGCAAACAACTGGTAGGCCGCCAGTCGCGCCTCATTGGGCATGGCGCGTCGCACCACTTTGGCCGACTTGGTTTTCAGAACGGCGCGGGAATAGGTGGCAACCACCGGGGTTGGACCGTCGGCGTTGTCAATGTCGGCCCCCAACAGGTCCAGCCCGGATTGCAAGACCCTGGCATCCATCAGCCGCACTTTGGCGCGTGGGGCGTAGTGCGACTCCAGCGTGCCAGAGGCGCGTGGCGCCGCCACGTCTTGCAGCGCGTCGGGGCTCAGCACGGCCAACCCGCAAACCGCTTGCACCTGCTCGGGCGTGATGGCACCGGGGCGCAACAGCACGGGCACGCCCCGGGTGCAGTCGATGATGGTGGACTCGATGCCCACGGTGCACGGGCCACCGTCCAGCACGGTCACGCTGTCGCCAAATTCACTGTGCACATGGGCCGCCGTGGTCGGGCTGACCCGGCCAAACTGGTTCGCGCTGGGCGCGGCTACGCCCCAGACCGCTTTGCCGGTGCTGGCGTCTAGGCAGGCTTTCAGCAAGGCTTGCGCCACCGGGTGAGAGGGGCTGCGCAGGCCAATCGAGTCTTGCCCGCCCGCAGAGGCCGCCGCCACGCCGTCGCGGCGCGGCAGGATGAGCGTGAGCGGACCCGGCCAAAAGGCAGTGATCAGCGCGCGGGCAAAGTCGGGTACGTCGCGGGCGAAGTGGTCCACCCCGGTGGCGTCCAACACATGCACGATCAGCGGGTGGTCGGCGGGGCGGCCTTTGGCTTTGAAAATCTGGGCCACCGCGTCCGCGTTATCGGCGTCGGCGGCCAAGCCGTACACGGTCTCAGTCGGCAAGCCCAATAGGCCTCCCGCCCTTATCAACGCTGCACCAGCCGCTATTGATTGCGCAGCATTTCCATCCAGAATCATGCGTTCATCCCGCCTTAGAAAGGGTCAATACCCAGCAGCTGGGCCGCCGCCAGCGCGGTGGCACGCACCTCGGCCACGGTCGCTCCGGTGAGGGTCAGGTGGCCCATCTTGCGGCCTGTGCTGGCTTTTGATTTGCCGTACAAGTGCAGGTGGGTGCCGGGCAGCGCCAGCACGTCGTCCCACGGTGGCGTCATGCCATTCACCCACAAATCACCCAGCAGGTTGAGCATGAGGGCCGGGCTGTGCTGTCGCGGTTGCACCAGCGGCAGATTGGCCAAGGTGCGCACCTGCAAGTCAAACTGCGACTGGTCGCAGGCATTGAGGCTGTAGTGCCCACTGTTGTGCGGGCGCGGTGCCATTTCATTCACCACCAGCGAGTCATCGGCCAGCACAAAGAATTCGACACACAACACGCCCACGTACTGCAGACCTTCTGCTATCGACTTTGTAGCTGCTACCGCACGTGCAGCAAGGGTTTCAGGCACATTTCCTTCATAAACCTCGGTCACAGCCAAAATACCGTCTCGGTGCAGGTTGAGCTGCACCGGCAGGTTGACGCAGGTGCCGTCTTGGCCGCGCGCCACGATCACCGAGCACTCGGCTTTCAGGGGCAGCATTTTTTCCAACACGCAGGCCACGTGCTTCATGTCGCCCCACGCGGCGGCCAATTCAGCGCGGGTGCTGACACGGGCTTGACCTTTGCCGTCGTAGCCCAAGCGGGTGGTTTTCAGAATGCCGGGCAACAGGTCGTCGGGGATGGCGGCCAATTGCTCCAGCGTTTCCAGCACCGCATACGGGGCGCAGGGCACGCCGCAGCGCACAAAATGCGCTTTTTCTTGGGCTCGGTCTTGGGCAATGCCGACCGCTTCGCCACTCGGCGCCGTGGGGCGGGTGGCGCTCAGCGCCAGCAAGGCGGGCGCGGGCACGTTCTCAAATTCGGTGGTGATGGCGGCACAGCGCTGTGCCAGCTGCGCCAGCCCCTGTTCATCCAAGTACGGCGTTTGAATGTGAAGGTGGCTGACCAAGCCGGCCGGGCTGGCCGCATCGGGGTCCAGCACCGCCGTGAAGTAACCCATGGCTTGGGCGGCGTGCACAAACATGCGCCCCAACTGGCCACCGCCCATCACGCCCAGCATCACGGGTTGGCCATCGGGGCCAGTGCCTGGCAACACAGCGGCGCGGCTCATAGCGAAGGCGGCAACGTCATGCCACGGGCCACTTCAGTTTGATGGGCGCGAAACGCATCCAGCTGGGCGCGCAGGGCCGGGTGGTCAGTAGCCAGCATGGCCACGGCGAACAGTGCGGCGTTGGCAGCGCCAGCGGCCCCAATGGCAAACGTGGCCACGGGAATGCCTTTGGGCATTTGCACAATGCTGTGCAGCGAATCCACGCCGGACAAATGCTTGGACGCCACCGGCACCCCCAGCACGGGCACGGTGGTCTTGGCCGCCAGCATGCCGGGCAAGTGCGCCGCACCGCCGGCACCGGCGATGATGGCTTTCAAGCCCAGACCCACGGCGGCTTCTGCATAAGCAAACATATCGTCCGGCATGCGGTGGGCCGAGACCACGCGGGCGTCGTACGCGATCTCGAACTGTTGGAGAATGTGGACCGCGTGCTGCATGGTGTCCCAGTCGGAGCTGGAGCCCATGACAATGCCGATTTGAATGTTTTTCATGATGTTGTGCCCTGTCTGGCCAGTGCGATACGCTCGCAGCCATGGCCCGCTGCCTCAACCGAGGTCAGCCTTGAATTTTACTTAACCGACCCGAGCTACCCCCAATGATCAACATCACCATCGAAAATTTTGACGACGAAGTCGTGGCCGCCTCCATGCAGGTGCCGGTGCTAGTGGACTTTTGGGCCCCTTGGTGCGGCCCGTGCAAGGTCATTGGCCCCTTGCTGGAGAAGATTGAGACTGACTATGCTGGACGCTTCAAGCTGGCCAAAATTGACTCGGACGCCCAGCAAGAACTCAGCCAAGCGTTTGGCATTCGCAGCATTCCCACCTGCGTGCTGATGTTTCAAGGCAAGCCTGTGGACGGCTTCACCGGCGCGCTGCCTGAAGGCCAGATCAAAGCGTTTCTGGACAAGCACCTGCCCGAAGGCGATGTACTGGAGGCCGAAGTGACCCGCGTGGAGGTGAACGACGCCCCACCCGCCAACGACCCCGACACCGTGCGCGAAGCCTTGCACCAAGCCACACTCAAAGCCCCCGAAGACGAAAACGCCCGCTTTGACTACATCAAGCTCTTGCTGCAAGAGGGCAACACCGACGACGCCAAGGTGGCCTTCGCCCCGGTGATTGCGCAAACCGCTATCGTGCGCCGCTATGACTCACTACAACGCTGGATGAATGCTATTGATTTTGCAGCTGCTCACGCAGACACAGCGGGCGCTACAGCCGATTTTGATGTAAAAATTGCCGCCAACAAACGCGACTTCGATGCCCGCTTTGCCCGCGCCCAAGTGCTGATGGCGGAGCAGCGTTGGACCGACGCCATGGACGAATTGCTCGACATTCTGATGCGCGACAAGCGCTGGAGCGATGAGTTGGCCCGCAAAACTTACATTGCCATTTTGGACATCATCGAGCCGCCCAAGGTGAAGGTCGCTGACGGGCAAGTCCCGCCTGCCGACCCCACCGTGGCCACCTACCGCCGCCGCTTGAGCAGCGTGGTGTTGAGCTAATCCAAGCGCTGGCGCGGAGGTTCAGCGCGGCGCCAGCATCCACTCATGCACGGGGTCATTCTTGAAGACCCAAAACCGGTGCGGGCCCGCCATGACGTTCAGGTAATACAAGTCATAGCCATGCGGGGCCACCACCGGGTGGTAGCCGCGCGGCACCATCACCACATCGTGGTTTTCTACCGCGCAAGCCTCATCTAGGCTGCGGTCATCGGTGTACACCCGCTGAAAGGCAAAGCCCTGCGGCGGGTTGAGTCGGTGGTAGTAAGTCTCTTCCAACTGCGTCTCTACCGGCGGCTGCTCCATGTCGTGTTTGTGGGGTGGGTAGCTCGACGAATGCCCGGCCGGCGTGATGACTTCCACCACCAGCAGGTGGTTGGCCGTGGGGTCATCGTGCGGCAAGATGTCGCAAATGTAGCGGGTGTTGCTGCCCGCGCCGCGCTCGCTGCGCCGCATGGTGGCGGGGTCAATCACCCGCACCTCGCGCGCGGCTTCGCCGGCGGGGGCACTGCACAAGCCCACCTCCGCGTCTCGCTCGGCAAGAATGACCACCGTTTTGCCTGCAGGCACATACACGGCAGCGGGCGACACGTTCTCAAAGACGCTGTGGCGCTGGCCGAGGTGGCTATGGGTCTGCCCGTCCACCGTGACGGACACGGTGCCGGTGAGCACCACCACACAGAGCTCCCGCGCACCGGTGTCAACGGTTTCGCCCTCGCCAGCGGCTAAGCGAATGGCCCGAAAACCGACATGGGTCCAACCCGCCCGTTCGGGCGTGACGTTCACGATCTCTCGCCCCTGCGGGGCGGCTTTGACAAGAAGAGGGCTGACCATGGTGACGCGCCTTAGCCCAAACGGTCCACGATGGCACGCAAGGTGTCGTACCCTTTTTTGGCGTACTCATAGCTGGGTGCAACAGCAGGGTCTTGCTCTGCCTCGACCACCAGCCAGCCTTCGTAGCCCGCATTTTTCAAGGTGGACAGCACCGCCTCATAGTCCAGCGCGCCGTCGCCCGGCACGGTGAAGGTGCCGTTGATGACGCCATTCAAAAAGCTCCAACTCTCGTTGCGGGCTTGGTCAATGACCTTGGCACGCACGTCTTTGCAGTGCACATGCGCCACGCGCTTCACGTGCTTTTGCAGCAAAGTGACGGGGTCTTGCGCGCCGCCAAAGTAAGCGTGGCCGGTGTCAAACAACAAAAACACGTTGGCCGGGTCAGTGAGTGCCATGAGCTTGTCAACATCAGCCGGAGACTCCACGTAGGCGCCCATGTGGTGGTGGTAAGCCAGCCGGATGCCGTAGGTGCTCAGCAAGTGCTGGCCAAACGCATTCAAGCGCTCGGCGTAGGCTTGCCAAGCCGCGTCGTTGGCAAACTGGGGGCGCTTGGACACGGGTGTGTCGATTTGGCCTTGAATGGTGTCGGCGCACTCGCCATAGACCACCACCGTGACTTGGTTGAATTGCAGCTTGCTCATGTGCGCTTTGCAGCGCTCGATCTCGGCTTCGACCGTGTCATTGCCAAGGAAGCCAGAGTACCAGCCCGACACGCAGGCCAGTCCAAACTCGTCCAGCTTGGCTTTGAGGCCAGGGCCATCTTTGGGGAATTTATTGCCCAACTCAAAGCCTTCGTAGCCAATTTCCTTGCCTTCGGCCAGCGCGGTCTCAAGCAAGGTTTCACCACCCAGCGAGGGCAGGTCGTCGTTCATCCACGACAGGGGGTTGATACCGATTCTGATATTCCAGGTCATGACAGGGTTTCTTTCCAGGGTAGTTTCAAGAAATATTGGGGGAAAATTCAAAGGCGTTGGGCTTGCTTGGCGTCGACATACCGGGCGTGGGCGTCGTTGACTTCTGCACGCGTCGATACCTCGGGAATGGCGACTTCCCACCAACAACCGCCGTCATCGGTGGTGCGGCGGTGGGTGGTGTCAATCACCAGCACCTGCGTTTTACGGGCGGCGCGGGCCGCCACCATGGCGACCTTCA
>JAGODZ010000027.1 GCA_017997975.1 Rhodoferax sp. | reverse complement strand
GACTCCAACTCCAGTTTTTCTTTGGCGATGATTTCGTCTTTGGGCGCGATCCAAATGACGTTGTCGGTCTTGCGCATACCCAAGCCTTTGGATTGCAAAATAATGTCAAGGGCCTGATCCCAAGGGACATCTTGTAAGCGCAAGGTCACCGTACCAGTCACGGAATCGGAGGTGATGACATTGAAATTCGTAAAGTCAGCAATGACTTGTAGTAATGACCTGACCTCAATGCTCTGAAAATTAAGAGAAAGTTTCTGCCCGGTGTAGCCTGGGCCCTGGGTCAGTTTTGTAGGATCAACCTTGATGGGTTTGACTTCAATCACGAACTGATCATCACTCTGGTACGCGCTGTGCGTCCAAGGGCCCTTCGGCTCAATGACCATTCTCACGCGGTCTCCCACTTGAAACGAGGTGACTGTTTGAACCGGGGTACCAAAATCGGTCACATCAAGTTTGCGGCGCAAGCCCTCTGGCAAAGAAGACTTCATGAACTCAACAACCAGTGTTTGACCTTGCTGGCGTATATCGACACCGACCTGGCTGTTGGGCAGACCGACGACCACCCGGCCTGAACCTCCGTCGCCTCGACGGAAATCAAGGTCTTTAATCGGCAATGTGTCCCGATTGCCATCGGGTGAAAAAACTGGAGCAATACTCGCTACGGGGCTAGGGCTGGCGTTTGCGAGCGAATCCAGCACGATAAGCAGAGACTTTCCCTGAAGCTGTGTTTTGTAGGTGGTTGCTTGCTTCAGGTTGACAACGACCCGGGTGCGGTCACCCGCCTCAACCACGCTCACCGACTTCAGGTTACCTTGATTAACATCGACGGTCGACCGACCCATGACGCTGGTCACACCAGGGAAATCAAGCGCAATTCTGGCAGGCGATTGAATAGAAAATCCTGCAGGAGCAACGGTCAGTGGTTGAGTCAGATTAACCCGAATGACTTCAACCCCACTTTGAACAGAGCCAGAAACTGACTCAATGGCGACTTGGGCATGAGCTGAAACCGCCGCCAATAAGATGGGTAAAACCCATACCATTCGTTGCCACATGTGCATCTTCGCTCCGTTGCTGTGCTTGTTCATTTTGACCTTTCTTGCAGTTGCAATGCAGCAGGGCGTTCAATCCACTCACCCACGGCATCTTGCACAATTTCGCGCAGCACCACTTCTGTTTCAGTAATTTTCATGACTCGTCCATAGTTTTGGCCTAGGTAAGCCCCGGGACGCACTTGATAGAGCAAATTATCAACTTTGACCAGCGCCACGGTTTGGCCAGACTTCACCAAATTCCCTACCATGGCCATGGTATCCAACGGAAACAGTTCCAAGGCTTCCTTTCTGCGCGCTAACTCGGGAGCGATCAATGCGCCACTGGAAGCGGATTGGGTTGACTCTTTCTTCAGCGCTTGTGTCAGTTTTTGAATACTGAAGGGGTCAACGTCCGTGACCTGGGAATAGGACTCGGGCTCGAACCTTTTGGGCTCGGCTATGGGCGTCACTTTAGGGCGAATCTGTGTTTTTTGGTCGGCCATCCAAGCGGTCAACTCGGTATCAGAGGAGGTGCCGCAAGCGACCAGTAACAACGAAGTCGCAGCAATCAGTGCAAGGCGAAACGAACTCATTTCTTGGCCCCCACCGCTTTGCTCTGTGCGGCTACCTCATCCGGGTCTAGGTAACGGAAGGTTTTTGCGGTCGCATCCATGGCCAATGTGCCGTCTTTAATGGGCAGTATCGTCAAATTATTGAGTGTCACGATTCGCGACAAATTGGCAATATCAGAGGCAAAGGCACCAAAGTCGTGAAAACGGCCGGTGACCCGGACTTGAATAGGTAGTTCAGCATAGTAATTTTTAACGGCTACTTGACCCGGGCGAAACAGTTCAAATTGAAGACTACGCCCCAAACCGGCCTGGTTGATATCCGACAGCAATGCGTCCATTTCCGCCTTGCTGGGAAGTTGTTTTTCTAACTGGGTCACGTACTGTTGAATTTGCTCACGCTGCTTCTTCAATGCATCAAGGTTCACCGCCTTGGTAAGCTTTACTTTGTAGTCTTCTCTGAGTTTTTGCTCGGTGGTTTGTTCTGCCACAAGCTCTTCCTCATAACCGCTCAACCAGACGTACCAAAGCAGTGTCACCGTGACGAGCACGGCCACCAAGAACAAAAGAAACCGAGGAATGTTGGGCCACAGCGACGGGTCTTTCGGATCCAGGTTTCGAAACTGATCACCGATTTTTTCCAGCCGATCGGGCAAGTTCGCGCCCATTGAGATATTGATTGCCATATGTCCTAGGTCCTATTGCTTGACCGTTGCGCCGTCTGGGAGCGCAGCAGACGCTCGCATTTTCTCGGCCTCACTGGCACGAACCAAATTAACTCGAATGGTGAAGTTAGCGACGCGCCTAGCATCACGGGGAGACAAATTCACCGACCCGGCGACAATTTCGACCAATTCTGGCTTTGAAAACCAAGGTGTGTTGTTGGCTAAGTTTCGAAGCAGTTCAGAGACTCGCTCACTGGATTGAGCAACCCCCTGCAAGCTCACTGTTTGATTTTCTTGACGCATGCTGTTGATGTAAACCCCGTCAGGCAACTGGGTCACCAGCTCGGTCAACAAATGTACGGGCAGATTTCGATCGGCTTGCAAGTCTTCTACGGCCTGTTGGCGTGCTCGCAAGGCGGCAATTTCCCCCTCCAGCCCCGCAATATCTTTGATTTGCAGATCAAATTGAGTGATTTCTGACTGCAACAGTCGATTTCTGTCCTGCTGGCCTGTGATTTGCGACTGGTACCACAAATAAATCAAAGCGGCGACGAGACAACCCAGCAACACCGTACCCGCCAAATTGACATTGAACTGATCTCGCCGAAGCTTTCTGGCAATTTCACGATGGGGTAGTAAATTGATCAATATCATTACAGGAACCTTCGCAGAGCCAACCCGCAAGAGGTTAAATAAGAGGGTGCTTCTCGCTTCATGGCCTTTTGCCGAATGCCGTCTCCCATCTTCATTCCTTCAAACGGGTTCACCAATGCGCAAGGGACGGTCGTGTGCTGCGTGACCGCAGCGGTGAGACCCTCCAAAGCCGATGAACCACCCGCCAGCAGGATGTGGTCCACCCTGTTGTGCGGCGTGCTGGTAAAGAAGAACTGCAGTGCTCGACCGAGTTCTTGAACAAGGCTGTCAACAAAGGGTTTGAGCACAACGTCATCGTAATCCTCGGGGAGTTCACCGCTTCGCTTCTTCCCTTCGGCCTCCTCTGGGGAAAATCCATACTGCCGCACGATTAACTGGGTCAATTGCGCACCACCAAAAGCTTGGTCACGCTCGTAAAGCACTTCCTCATTGAGGATGACCTGCATGCTGGTGGTTAGCGCACCCACCTCAAAAAGAGCAATGATTTTGTCAACCCCTTGACTGGGAAAGGCCTCAATCAAACGGTCCACAGCCAAGCGCGATGCATACGATTCAACGTCAACGATCACGGGTTTCAGGCCTGCTGCTTCAGCCAAGCCTTGAATATCTTGAATTTTTTCACGGCGAGACGCGGCAATCAAAACATCAACCTCATCGGGCGAGGAGGCTCTTGGACCGATCACGCAAAAATCCAAGCTCACTTCATCCAAGGGAAAAGGGATGTACTGATTGGCCTCGGCTTCGACTTGAAACTCCAACTCTTGATCCGACAAGCCGCCTTGTAAAACGATTTTCTTGGTGATCACCGCAGAGGGAGGCAAGGCCATCGCCACATTTTTGGTGCGTGTGCCACTTTTGCGAACAAGTCGACGCACCGCCTCAGCGACTTCGTCAAACTTTTCAATATTGCCGTCAGTGATCCATCCACGCTCAAGGGGCTCGATGGCACAGCGTTCCAAAACCAGCATGCCCGCTTTGTCTCGCCCCAGCTCCACCAATTTCACGCTGGATGAACTGATGTCTAAGCCCAACATGGGGGCTGGACTTCGGTTAAATAACGACCCCAAAGAAATCAAAACTATCCCCTGAAACAGGCCAATCGGAGATCAGCGAAACTTAACAATTCACGTTAATACTAGCAGTAAGACCTTTGTTCCTCCAAAGAATTTCAGTGAACAATAGCGCCTTCACGTTGTCTAAAAAAGACGTCAACCACACTTCGCAAGTCCACAGAACAGCTGAAAATAAAGGTTTGCCATTCAAATTCTTCAATAGCGGATACTACCCTGCCAATGAACAGGCTAGATCATTTTCACAATGAGGCCGCTTAACTCTACGCTCCATGTCATCGACCACACCGCCAGCACCCGCGAGTAACGCCAATCACCCCAAGGAACCAAAACACGGGCTACTGAATTGGCTGCTGCGAATGGCGTTGTGGGGCTCTGGCATTGTTGTTGCGGGCCTCTTGTCAGTCTTGATTGTTGTCGCCCTTGCCATGGCGGTGGCTTTTCCGAATCTTCCTGATATCAGCGCGCTCTCTGATTACCGGCCCAAGCTTCCCTTGCGCGTTTACTCTTCTGAAGGAATCTTGATTGGTGAGTTTGGAGAAGAGCGCAGGCGGTTGACGCCCATCAAGGACATTCCCCCGGTGATGACGAATGCGGTACTGGCCATTGAAGATTCCCGATTTTATGAACATGGTGGCGTGGACTACAAAGGCGTGCTGCGCGCTGCATTGGCCAATTTGGGACGGTTCAAAAGTCAGGGGGCATCCACGATCACCATGCAGGTGGCTCGCAATGTTTACCTTTCCTCTGAAAAGACCTACACGCGCAAAATTTATGAAATTTTGCTGACTTTTAAACTGGAGCATTTGTTGTCCAAGGATCAGATTCTTGAGATTTACATGAATCAGATTTTTCTTGGCAACCGGGCCTATGGTTTTGCGGCAGCTTCTGAAGCCTATTTTGGCAAATCACTCAAGGACATCAGCATTGCTGAGGCGGCCATGCTGGCAGGCTTGCCCAAAGCACCGTCCGCTTACAACCCGATTAACAATTTCAAACGGGCACGTACCCGGCAATTGCATGTGATTGATCGCATGCAGGAGAATGGCTTCATCACCGAGCAAGAGGCTACTGCGGCGAAAAAGGAGTCGCTTCACATCAAAAATGGGACCAGTGATGGCAAAGTACATGCCGAGTACGTTGCTGAAACGGTGCGCCAGTTGATGCACGCCCAATATGGTGATGAAACCTACACCCGGGGTCTGAATGTTTACACCACGCTTTCGGCATTCGACCAGGAAGCCGCTTACAAAGCCTTGAGGCGCGGCATCATGGATTTTGAACGGCGCCAAGTTTACCGAGGCCCTGAAAAATTCTTCACCTTGCCCACCGATGCCCAAGCGTTGGATGACGCCGTTGATGCCATTTTGGATGACTTTGCAGACAATGGTGATGTGCTCGCTGCGGTGGTGTTGGACGCCAATAGCAAGAAGATCACTGCAGTTCGTCAAAACGGGGAACCCATTGAGATCACGGGCGAAGGCTTGAAACCTGCTCAATCAGGGGTCGCTGACACCGCACCGCCCAATATCAAACTGCGCCGCGGTGCTGTGATACGCGTTTCTAAAACAAGCAAGGGCACGTGGGAGATCACACAGCTGCCTGAAGTTGAAGGCGCTTTTGTGGCGATTGACCCCCGCGATGGGGCTGTGAAGGCGATGGTTGGTGGATTTGACTTTGAAAAGAACAAATTCAACCACGTCACACAGGCTTGGCGCCAACCTGGCTCCAGTTTTAAGCCGTTCATTTACTCAGCCGCACTCGAACAGGGTTTGTCGCCAGCGACGATAGCGAACGATGAACCTCTCTTTTTTGATGCAGGCGTCACGGGCGGTCAGCCTTGGGAGCCCAAAAACTACGACGGAAAATTTGAAGGCCCCATGACCCTTCGCCGGGGATTGGCGAAATCAAAGAACATGATTTCCATTCGTGTGTTGCAAGCCGTCACGCCGGAGAAAGCGCAGCAATGGATCACTCGTTTCGGTTTCGATGCGGACAAACACCCTGCCTATCTCACCATGGCGCTAGGTGCGGGCTCCACCACCCCCATGCAAATGGCAACGGCCTACTCGGTTTTTGCGAACGGTGGCTACCGTGTCGATCCTTGGTTGATTAAGAAAGTGACGGACCAAAAAGGCAATGTTCTCGTGGAGAGCAAGACTCCCGTTCTGGACGAGTCATCGCGGGTGATCAGTGCTAGAAACGCGTTTGTCATGGGCAGTATGCTGCAAGAAGTAGCCCGCTCGGGCACAGCAGCCTCTGCGCAAGCCACCCTAAAGCGCCCTGACCTCTATGGCAAGACGGGTACGACCAATGACGCGATGGATGCCTGGTTTGCGGGCTACCAGCCCACTTTGGCTGCGATCACTTGGATTGGCTATGACACACCACGTAAGCTGGGATCAAGAGAAACCGGTGGTGGGTTGAGCCTGCCTATTTGGATCCGCTTCATGGAAACCGCTCTGAAGAATATTCCAGTGTCGGAACCGAATGTTCCGGAAGGGTTGGTCAACGCGGGAGGTGAATGGTTTTATACGGAGTTTGCCAACGGTGCTGGCGTGGCCAGCATCGGGATGGAGAACATGCCAGGGGCGCCCACAGGCACGGTGATGCCACCACCCGCCGAGGAAAGAAACCGAATTCTGGACTTGTTTCGAAATTGATTAAAAAGAGAAGACCAAGACACTCCCCGCTTGGTCGCTCGCAAAACGAGACAAACAACTGAAAAACTCGCCTTGGCCTTTGGTGTCCATCCACTGCCCGGATTCGAACTTGAAGTGGAACCCACCCGCTTTCGCCGCTAACCAGACTTCATGCAGCGGTTTTTGCAAGTTAATGATGATTTGACTTTGATTCGGAAAAACGAGTGTGACCATGCCGCCTACCCGCTGGTTGTCGATGTCGGCCAATGAGGCGTCGTTGATGTGGTCACAACTGCGTTCTACGGCGTTCAGCAACGTTTCGGCTTGGTCAAGAAAATCTGAGTCGTTCATTACAATTTCACCATGTTGTTTTATCTCCGAAGTTTAATCACCGCAGGGGGCCTTGGCGCCTGCGCGGTTTTTTTAGTGGCGTGTGGCCAGCAAGGGCCACTCTATCTGCCCGTCAATACAGCACCCGCAGTGACATCAGCGCCTGTTGGTCCCGTGGCAGAACCCAGACGCCCTGCTGTAGATGCTTCTAAGCCTCTGTGAGGCGCTGACTGGGGTAAAGATCACGGGCATGGTTACCCCAGGCGACCGATGGCATTTCGTGTCATTGCATACCAAGAGCTGTGGCCAGTTGTCTTTTCGTCGAATTCAATGAATTATTAAATTGCTATAAATTCAATAGCTGCTTACGCTGTTAAGACGGGCGCTAGAGGCCTTTTTTGATGAAATAAATCGAAATAACCGCCATCCCAGTAAGCCCCCCAGAATCAAGGCGTACACAAACACCTCTTCAAAGTCATTCTTTCCTGAGCGCATCCAAAAGAAATGAAGCAAAGCCAACAGGGCAACGGCGTAGACCGTCCGATGCAGCAGCTGCCAACGTTTTCCACCAAGGAACTTAACAGCGCGATTGAACGATGTCGCCGCCAAGGTAGTCAAAACGACCATCGAGATGAAGCCGACCAAAATGAACGGGCGTTTGACAATGTCGTTCACGATGTCAGGCATGTTCAAACCCATGTCGAGCCATCCATAGCTCAACATGTGCAAAACCCCGTAAAAATACACAAACAGCCCCAACATGCGCCGAAACCGGGCTAAAGCAGGGGTCTTAGTGAGCACTCTCAGTGGCGTGATTGCCAACACCAAACACAGGAACCTTAAGGTCCAGTCTCCTGTGGAACGAATCAAGGCTTCAGCAGGGTTCGCACCCAGTTGGTTGGTGGTGGCTGCATAAATCAACCAGATCAGTGGCAGCAAGCACAGAGTGAATAACAGCGGTTTCACCGCAGGGTGCAACCACCCTGCTTTAGGTACCGAGGCCATCAGAAGTACTTCTTCAAATCCATTCCGGCGTAGAGCTGACCCACTTGAGGTTCATAGCCATTGAACAACGCTGTGGGGCGCTTCTTGGTAAAGAGTCCGTCCTCGCCAATGCGGCGCTCGGTCGCTTGGCTCCAGCGGGGATGGTCCACGCTGGGATTGACGTTGGAGTAAAACCCGTACTCGTTGGCGGCGGCCCGGTTCCACGCGGTTAACGGTTGCCGATCGGTGAAACGAATTTTGACGAGGCTCTTGCCGCTTTTGAAACCGTATTTCCAGGGCACAACCAATCGGACGGGGGCCCCGTTTTGATTGGGAAGCACTTCACCGTACATGCCAAAGCTGAGCAGCGTCAGCGGGTGCATGGCTTCATCCATTCGCAACCCTTCCACATAAGGCCAATCCAAGACGCGAGCGCCCAACCCGGGCATGGTCTTGGGGTCTGCTTGGGTCACGAATTCAATGTATTTCGCACTGCCTAAGGGCTGAACCTTTTTGATGAGTTCGCTCAATGAATACCCCACCCAAGGAATCACCATCGACCAGCCTTCGACACAGCGCAGACGGTAAATTCGCTCCTCCATAGGACTGAGTTTGAGCAAGTCTTCTAGCGCAAACTTAGCCGGGCTCTTGACCAAGCCTTCCACCTCAACGGTCCAGGGGGTGGTTTTCAGGGTGTGCGCATGGCGCGCTGGGTCGGCTTTGTCAGTTCCAAACTCATAGAAATTGTTGTAAGTGCTGGCCAACTTGTAATCCGTTGCTTTGTCTAAGGTCACCGCACCTGGGATCTTCGACTTTTCAAACGGCAAAGCGGCTAATTTACCGGCACTTTGCGCATGGGCTTCCCGCATTGCCAGCGACCCCAAGGCGGCTCCTGCAACACCCCCCGCCATCAATCGAATCAGTTGTCGGCGCTCTTGGTACACACGTTGCGATGTCATTTCGCTGGCCAAGGGGTGAAAAAAACCAGATTCATTTGTCTTGATAAGCATCGTCAGTTTCTCCTTCACCCTTGGTCATCTACCTCGCAAAATTCTTACCAACATGCACGCCATCCGGCAAGATGGACTACAACGTTCCGTAGCTGTGTAATCCGCTGAGGAACATATTGACGCCGATGAAGGCGAAAGTCGTGACTGCCAGACCGGCCAGCGCCCACCACGCGGCGACGGTGCCTCGCAACCCTTTCATAAGGCGCATGTGCAGCCAGGCCGCGTAATTGAGCCAGACAATCAGCGCCCAGGTTTCCTTGGGGTCCCAGCTCCAGTAACCACCCCAGGCGTCGGCCGCCCACAACGCGCCCAACACCGTGGCAATGGTGAAAAACGCAAAACCCACAGCGATCGACTTGTACATCACATCGTCCAGCACCTCAAATGACGGCAATCGATCCGCAATTTGACGGCGACCGAACAGAATAGCGCCGATGATCAAGGCAGACACGCCAAAGTAAACCGCCCAATAGTCACTCATGCCGGTGGCGGACGATTTGCGAAACACAATGGGCTCGAAACACAAAACAATGCCCAGCAACCACAGGGGAGCCAATTTGTACCATTTCGTTTCCGCTGCCTGCTGCTTAATGAGGTAAGCAAATGCCACCATGGCAGCCAACGCAAAGGTGCCATAGCCGATGAAGTTAGCAGGGACATGCAGCTTCATCCACCAACTTTTGAGGGCGGGAACCAAGGGCTGGATTTCGTGCGCGCCACGAACCAAGGTGTACCACAGCAGAAAACCAACGGCGGCGCTCACCACCAACATCACAAATGCACCCAAGGCACGGGTTTTGTACTGGGCTTCAAAGTACAAGTAGAAAGCCGCCGTCATCCAGCAGAACATGACGAACACTTCATACAGATTACTCACCGGGATGTGCCCCACATCGGCCCCGACCAAGTAACTCTCGTACCAACGAACCATGGTGCCAATCAAGGCCATGCCGACCGCCACCCAAGCGAGTTTGGATGCCACCAAGGACATGGCGTCGCCCTGACGGGACGCAAACATGCCGATCCAGTAGAAAATTGTGCTCATAAAGAAGAGCATGCTCATCCACAAAATAGCCGATTGGCTGGACAGAAAATACTTGAGCCAAAACACGCTGTCTGCATTGGCCAGATTGCCTTGGTAGGACACGATGCCCCACAAGGAAAAACCAGTCACCGCCAACATCAAGGTTCGCAGCGGTCGCCAAAACCAACCCAGCATGATGGCGCAAGGCACAGCGCCAGCGGTGATGGCCTTCTCATACACATCCATCCCGCTGTGGTATTTCAATAGGGCAAACGCTCCACCGGCCACGACCAAGGCCGCAAACAGCCAATCAAAAAGATTTCGCTTAGAGAAATAACCCTCGTTGAGGGTCATGGTCATTGTTGTCGCAGAGGCTGTGTTCATGTCATTCTTCCTTGATTCCAATCAGTTTCAGCTTCAGTTGCTCAAACTCGCGGTCACCGTCCATGGTCTTTCGATTGCTGGACATCGCCATCGTTGCTGTGGAGGCATCCATCCCGTGGTCATCGCGCGGTGCCAACCAGACCCATATCCGGCGTTCACGGACGTAGAGCATGGCAAATATCCCCAAAATCAGCAATGCACAGCCCAAATAAACCACGCTCTTACCAGGTGAACGGGCGACTTGAAACACACTGGCCTGCACGTGGGTGAAGTCGTCCAACTGCAGCACCATGGGGGCGGGGTAATGCTGCACGTCGCTCAAGGCCAGAACGGCTTGCGACATAAAGGCGAGTGTTTGATCATTCGACTCCAGCGCTTTGAGTCCGGCTTGCTCTCGGGTCAACTGCGCCAACTCAAACAAAACACCGTTCAAAATACGGATCAACACCTCTCCCGCTTTTTCGCGTTCCGCCTCAGGCACGCTCATCTCCATGAAGTCGGCCACGGCCTGCAAGCCACCCGTGGTCGGCCCCGCAGCACCGACGGGGTTGCCAGCAAACAAATCCAACACACGGGCTGTTGACGCGGTTAAGGGCTTGATCAAGTCAGGACGACTGACATCGACTGCCCGTGCCACATAGCGCTGAACCAGTTGCGCACGCACAGCGGGGTCAGCCAGGGCAACATGCATTCGAAAGAGTCCAGTCGGAGAGCCTTGATCATCCGCTGGGACCCGAAGGTACCTGAAGGGTTCCGCCGGCGTGTTGCGTACCCCCATCAAAAACACAGTGCGGCCATCTCCCATGTCCACGGGCAGCATGTAATTGTTGTATTCCCGAGCCTGCCCCGCCGCGTCTCGCAGTTTGTAGCTGATGCTGGGCCCCACATTGTGTAACCCCTTGTTTTCTCCAACCTTGTTGGCGGCTCCCAAGCGAGCGTCCAACTGGGCACGCAAATCTACTTTCCTCACATCGACCGCGTTGCTGCCATCCCCTGCCATATTTTCCACGTTGATGACGCGCAGCCCCGTGTACTCCACGGTCATCTTGTCACTGCCGTTGGTCAGTTCCGACGAACCACCCACCACACCCTCGATGTCAAAGGCCTTGGCTTGGGCGCTCAAGGGAAATGATTTCAGTTTGATCCGTGACCCACCATCGTCGAAACTGGATTGGAATATTTCCACCCCCCGATGTTTCACGGGGTGGTTCACTTCCACACGGGCGGGCAAGGCTTCGCCGGTCTCCTTGTCATGAATCACGATGTCACTGGCAAACAGTTTCGGCATGCCGGTTGAGTAGTATTCGACGATGAATTTTTTCAACTCGACTGAGAACGGCAGTTCCTGAATAAGAATGCCATCGCCGTGGCTGAGAATCGCCGTGCTGGACTGGGTTCCCTCCGTGACCAGAAGGTTGCCTCGAAAGGTGGGGTTGTTTTCGCCCAGCCGGTGCTGGGGTTGAACGTCGGCGATCATCCCTCCCCCGCTGAACACGGATTTTCCGTTGAACCAAAGCTGCGCCCTGACGAACAAATCGCCATCAACCAAGCCACCCAAGCAAATCAGCACAATCGCACTGTGCGCAGCGATGTACCCCAATTTGTTTGCACCACCTGCTTTGGCCGCCACCATCCAACCACTCGCGCCGACTGCATCGCGCTGCTGCAGTTTCACTTTCCAGCCACCACCGACCAACATCTGCCCAATACGTTCAGCAGCCACTTTGGGCGCTTCATTGAGTTCTGCTTGGGCACGCTGTCCGAACGCTTTCAGGCTTTGTTCCCGAATATTTTCTTTGTAGGTGCGAAGATCCGCCAGAATTTTGGGCGTGTTGCGAGACACACACAGTGACGTGCTGACCACAAGAAAACCCAAAATCAACATAAACCACCATGCGCTGTAAACAGAATACAGGCTGATGACCCCAAACACCTCAGACCAAAAGGGACCAAACTGATTGATGTAGTTGTTGATCGGCTCGTTTTGCTTGAGCACAGTCCCAATCACCGACGCAATACAAATCAGCGTCAGCAAGGAGATGGAGAAACGCATGGAGGACAGCAATTCGATGCTGCCACGCCACAGGCGTGATCCAGTTTTGAGTTCAATACCCTCGGTCGAAACGGTCATGAATGGATTCGTCGGTTGGCTCAAAAAAAGGGCAGATCATCAAAAAAATGACCTGCCCACCTTGGTGACTTTTTAGAGCGATTGGTTCAATGTTTCAATCCACGCCCCTGACACAACGAATTTAGGAGAGGAAAGATTCAAACCTGAGTTTGTTTTTGATCAATAAACCAAGCACTTCACACAAAAATCAGCATCATTAACGCGTTGATTTGCTTTGCAATTAACGCAGGCCCGCAATGTAGTCAGAGACCGCTTTGATCTCGCGATCATTCAATTTGGCCGATACCTGCATCATCTGATCACTGTTTTTACGCGAGCCATCGCGAAAAGCGTACAACTGCGTTTGTGTGTAGTCCGCATGTTGCCCGCCTAAACGAGGGTACTGAGCGGGGATTCCGGCACCATTCGGGCTGTGGCAACCAGCGCAAGCGGGAATTTGGCGGTCTGCGATACCACCGCGGTAAATGCGTTCACCCAAGGTGACCAACTCTTTTTCCTTGGAAAAACCGGGCTTTACTGGTTTGGAATGAAGCCAAAACGCGATATTGCGCATGTCGTCTTCGCTCAACATGGCAGAAAAGCCCGACATGATGGCATTGGCACGTTTGCCAGATTTGAACTCCCCCAATTGTTTCATCAGGTATTCAGGGTGCTGCTGCGCCAGCTTGGGGTTCTCAGGAATCGATGAATTGCCGTCAGCCGCGTGGCAGGCGACACACACAGCGGTGTAGCTGGCTTCGCCTTTGACCAAATCAGGTTTAGCGGCCTTCGCCGGTTCGGCTTTGGCTTCTTGGGCAAGAGCGGAAAAAGCAGGAGCAGCCAGTGCGGCAACAAGGAAAAGTGAGGTGAGCAACTTCATAGGTGATGTAGTGTCAGGTGGCCAGGACTGCATGATTCTACAATGCAGCTTCGGGATCCTTCCCTTTTACTAATGACTAACACCTCAACTTCTCCGGCCTATCTTCCCCACGCCTCCGCGCCTGATGCGTCCGCACAAGCGGCGGCCACGGTGGCGCTGGGCTGGCTCCACACGGCCAAGTTCCTCACAACAGCGCCTCAGCTGCATTTTTTGCCCCCCTTGGATTTGCCTGAAATTGCTTTTGTGGGTCGATCTAACGCGGGAAAATCGACCTGCATCAACACCCTCACCCAGCAAAAACAACTGGCTTTTGCCTCTAAAAAGCCGGGGCGCACGCAGCACATCAACTTGTTTGCACTTGGCAAACAAGGCGTGCATGACGCCATACTGACCGACTTACCAGGTTATGGTTATGCCGCCGTCCCCAAAGCCGACAAAATTCGCTGGCAGCAGGTGATGGCCAA
Source organism: Rhodoferax sp. (assembly GCA_017997975.1). GTDB lineage: Bacteria > Pseudomonadota > Gammaproteobacteria > Burkholderiales > Burkholderiaceae_C > Rhodoferax. Next base: position 7,718 of record JAGODZ010000027.1, on the reverse strand, counting down.
TTACCTCGTGACGCGGGAGAACCTCAAAGGCATTGTGCTGATGTGTGACCCCCGCCATGGCCTCACGGAATTGGATCAAATTCTGCTGGACGTCGTGCGCCCTCGGGTGGAAGAGGGGCTGAAATTTCTGGTGGTGTTGACCAAAGCCGACAAACTCACCCGTGTTGAGCAAAACAAAGCCTTGTCGATCATGAAGCTACAGGCCGGTGGCGGCGAGGTTCGCTTGTTCTCGGCACCCAAACGCAAGGGCATCGACGAAGTCGCCACCCTGCTGTGGCAATGGGCTCACCCCAATGACACACGACCGCCAGTACCAGCGGCCTGATACCACCCGTTAAAGCTGCGCCACCCAAGAGGTTGTCAGCACGCGTTAATCACTATTCATTTGATAGCTACTAGCGCAGTCAGGACAAGGGTTAGAAGCACTTTTTATCAATAAAAACCGGCTTCACCGTCTGGCCGGTCTTTGAAGCGTTTGTGAACCCAAAAGTACTGGTCTGGCATGGTGTCAATGTACGCTTGCAGTCGCTGGTTCATGAGTGCGGTGTCCGCCACCGGATCACGGGTGGGGAAATCAGTCCACGCGGGAAACACCTGAATGTCATAGCCTTGTGGCGTCAAGCGTGAAATAACGGGAACGACCTTGGCGCGCCCCAGCTTGGCGAAGCGCGACAAACTGGGCACTGTCGCAGCGGACACGCCGTAAAAAGGCACAAACACCGAATCTTCTGGCCCAAAGTTCATATCGGGCAGCAAGTACAGGGGATCGCCCACGCGCAAGGTCGACACAATGGTTTTCACGCCATCCGAACGGCCCAATAAGTGCGTCATTCCAAAGCGTTGGCGCCCAGCCAGAATCCAAGCATCAATTTTTCTATTGGCCTGATCGGTGTAAATGGTTGTGAAATGGCGTGGCAATTGCTGGGTGAGTGCGGTCCACCCCGCATCCAACCCCACAAAATGCGGCGCAAAGATCACCACGGGCGACCCATCCTGCAACGCATCCACTGCGCCCGTCAGGGTCAATCGACTGCGAACGACATCAGGATGGCCATGCCACAACCACCCCCGGTCCAACCAGGCTTGTGCAAAGTGAACAAAGGTTTGCCGAACCAATTTCTGGATCTCTGGTGCCGTCTTGTGCGCAAAGCAAAGACTCAAATTGACCGTGGCCACTCGCCGACGAGGGGCTGCCAACCCATACAACACCCAGCCCAACACCCAGCCCAAGGCGCGCACCCAAGAGAGGGGCAAACGGCCGAGGATGCGCATGAACGCAATGCCGGCGCGACTCAGCATGGTTTCCCCCTGACGCGCACCCACATCCGTATGCAAGCTCTCTGATTCATCGCGCGTCTTCGCGTGGTTGTTTGTAGCGGGCGTAGCCCCACAGGTACTGCTCCGGGCAACGCAGAATCAACGCCTCCATCGCGCGATTGACCACGCTGGCGGCTAACGTGACATCCGTTGGCAAGGGTTCACTCAAGGGAAGCACATTGACCCGGTACCCCCGACCCCAACTCAGGCGCTCCCCCCACGCCAGCAAGACCGTGGCGCCAGTTTGCAGCGCCAGTTTGGACGGCAAAGTCATGGTGTAAGCCTCTTGACCAAAGAACGGTGCCCACACGCCTAGGCCCAGCGGCGGCACTTGGTCTGGCAGCAAACCCAAACTCTCGCCTTGCTTCAGGGCCTTGATCATTTGCTTGACACCTGCCAGCGTCGTCGTGGCCGTTTTGAGCCCGGGTCGCGCCCGAGCACCCGACACCAGATCACGCAGCCAAGCTTGGCGCGGCGGGCGAAACAGCACGGTCATGGGCTGCGCAATTTGGCCAAAACGTTGCGCGTAAGCCTGCGCTGTCACTTCAAAACACCCAAGGTGGGGCGTTAAGAAAACGATACCCTTGCCCCGTGCCAGCGCCGCCTCAACGTGTGCATGGCCGTGCCACATCACGCGCACGGGCCGACCCATCCACAAGCGCGGCAGCTCGGCCACCAGCATTCCGCTTTGCCCCACCGCGACGGTCCACTGCGACCATCTCATGCCCGCCTGTTTGGCATTGGCGAGAAAGCGCCGTCGGTAAACCCCAGAGCCTAGAAACGCCAACCACCCCAAACCGGCACCCACGCCATGGAGCAAGCACAACGGCAGTGCAGACAACAGTTTGAAAAGGGTAATCATCACTCGGATAAAATGGACGAGTCGCTGAGTTAAAGAACTACTTGCAGGGCGACACACAAAGACAGCTTGCGAGAGCCGACATTGTGCCTTGTCAATATTGACAATTCTGCTAAAGCGTTCGCTGAAAGCCTCCCAGCCCAAGCAACGCGGTCTATCACGTGCTTGCACAAAAACAGGAGCTTACCCATGGCGAACGATTTCCTCTTTACCTCCGAATCCGTGTCTGAAGGTCACCCCGACAAAGTGTCTGATCAGATTTCAGATGCGATTTTGGATGCGATTTTCAAGCAAGATCCGAATGCCCGCGTGGCGGCTGAAACACTGACCAACACAGGCCTGGTGGTGCTGGCAGGTGAAATTAGCACGCGCGAAGGCGTCAACGTGGATTACATCCAAGTGGCGCGCGACACCATCAAGCGCATTGGTTACGACAACACGGAATATGGCATTGACTACAAAGGGTGCGCCGTTCTGGTCGCCTACGACAAGCAGAGCAATGACATCGCCCAAGGGGTGGACCACGCCAGCGACGATCACCTGAACACCGGCGCGGGTGACCAAGGCCTGATGTTTGGTTATGCGTGCGACGAGACGCCCGAACTGATGCCGGCACCTATTTATTACGCTCACCGGCTGATGGAGCGCCAGGCCCAATTGCGCAAAGATGGGCGCTTGCCATTTTTGCGCCCCGATGCCAAGAGCCAGGTCACCCTGCGCTACGTGGACGGCAAGCCGCACTCGATTGACACGGTGGTGCTCTCTACGCAGCACAGCCCAGACCAAAGCGAAACCGCCACCCAAATGAAAGCTTCGTTCACCGAAGCCATCATTGAAGAAATCATCAAGCCCGTGCTGCCTAAAGAATGGCTGCTGAACACCAAATTCCTGATCAACCCCACCGGTCGCTTTGTCATCGGCGGACCCCAGGGCGACTGCGGCCTCACGGGTCGAAAAATCATTGTGGACACCTACGGCGGCGCCTGCCCCCACGGGGGTGGCGCGTTCAGTGGCAAAGACCCCTCCAAGGTGGACCGCTCGGCTGCCTACGCTGCCCGCTATGTGGCCAAAAATATCGTGGCGGCGGGTTTGGCGCGGCAATGCCAGATTCAGGTCGCCTACGCGATTGGGGTGGCCAAACCCATGAACGTCACGGTGTACACCGAGGGCACGGGCGTGATCTCTGACGAAAAAATCGCGGCGCTGATCAATGAGATGTTTGATTTGCGTCCCCGCGGCATCATCCAAATGCTGGACCTGCTGCGCCCGATTTACGAAAAAACCGCGGCTTACGGCCACTTTGGTCGCGAAGAGCCTGAGTTCACTTGGGAGCGGACCGACAAAGTGCAAGCGCTGCGGGCCGCCGCTGGCTTGTAAAACCACCCCCATTACAGTGCGCTTATGAAACTCAAGACACAACGCTGGATTGACCGCTGGGTTGGCCAACTCCTTTGCGGCGCGGTGTCTCTTTGGGCGCGACTGGCCATGCGAGGGCGAGCACAACCCACACTCGCCAAAGAGCCTCGCCATATTTTGGTCATTCTGTTGTCTGAAATGGGCAGCGTGGTGCTGGCGGGGCCTATGTTTGCGGCGCTTCGCCAGCGCTACCCGACGGCCACGTTGCACGTTCTGCAACTGAAAAAGAATCAAGAAGTCGCGGCATTGCTGGGGCTCACTCAGCGGGAACACCTGCACGCGTTGGATGACAGCGCGGGCCTGGGTCTGCTGGGTGATATTTGGCGAGTGAGCCAGACTTTGCGCCGCCTGCCACTCGATGCGGTCATTGATTGCGAGCTGTTTTCCCGCATCAGCAGCTTGATGTCTTACATGAGTGGCGCGCCCTTGCGCGTGGGGTTCACCCCTCACACCCAAGAAGGGCTGTACCGGGGCAGCTACCTCAACAAAGCCATTCCCTACAACCCTTACCACCACATCAGTCTGCAATTTTTGTCCTTGGTCGATGCGCTGGAGTCGCCGTCGATGCCGCGCAACAAGGCCGCCGACCGACGCGAGCTGCCTTCCAGCACCGGGCTGAGCGTGTCGTTTGAACCCCCTGAGTTACCGGCCTATCGGCAGCAAATGTTGAACGATCACCCTGTGCTTGCGGATCGCAAACTGGTGCTCATGTACGCGGGTGGCGGTCTCTTGCCAGAGCGTGCTTGGCCTGCGGCGCACTATGCCCAAGTGGCCCGTGGCCTGTGCCAGGCAGGCCACGCCGTCGGTTTGATTGGCTTGCGTGATGACGCGCAGTTGGCGCGCGACATTCAACGCCAAATTGCCAGCGAATGGTGCGTTGACTTGACCGGCTACACCCGCAGCATTCGCGAGCTGTTGATGCTGTTTCACGGGGCCGACCTGTTGATCACCAATGACGGCGGACCGGGTCACTTTGCCAGCCTGACCCCCATTCGCACCATGGTATTTTTTGGCCCTGAAACGGGGCGTCTTTACGGCCCATTAGGTCCTCGCGCCCAAGTGTTGGAATTGGGCTTGGCCTGCTCCCCTTGCCTGAGCGCTTACAACCACCGCGAAACGTTTTGCGACGGCGACAACCAGTGCCTCAAACGCATTCCCGCAGACCCGGTGCTGGCTGACGCCTTGACCGCGCTGAAGAGTCCTGCCGAAAGTAGCGCTCTCGGAGCCCGCCGGTGACTTGGCCACAGCGCGCGCTGCGGCTGATGGAGTGGCTAAAAGGCTTTCGCTACGTCAAATTTGGTTTGGTCGGCGCCAGCGGAACGGTGGTGAACTTGGCCGTGCTGTATGTTGCCCACGAACATCTTTTCAGGTCCATTGAACCTGAAGGCAGCAAGCCGTATGCCTCCTTGGCGCTGGCCATTGCGGTGGCCACGGTGAACAACTTCACTTGGAACCGGCTTTGGACGTGGTCTGATCGGCTTCGCCAGCTTGCGCCAAGTCAGCCGGGAGCAGTGGCCCCTCCACCTGCGTTTTATGCATTGCTAGGCCAACTGGGCCGCTACACCCTCGCCTCTTGGTTTGGGATTGCTTTGCAATATGGACTGACGCTGTGGCTGTCGCAAACCCTTCATTACATGCTCGCCAACGTGATTGCCATTGTCATTGCCAGCGTCAGTAACTTTCTGGCCAACGACCGCTGGACCTTCAACCGCCGCTCGTCCCGATAACCATGTCACTTGCCCCTGCTGCTGCGCCACTGCCTACTGTGCCTCGCTGGGCGACCTTGGCTTGGGCGGCCTTGCTCCTCGTGGCGGCGGCCATCTACGCCCTGGGTTTGGATGGCCAATACGTGCCAACCAACGGCGACGAGCTGGTGTACACCCACATCGCGCGCTTAACAGCGGCCTCAGGTCATTGGTTGCCTTTGGTGTCCGAACTGGACCACATGCGCAACACCAAACCCCCCTTGCTGTTTTGGCAGGCCATGGTCGCGGGGGATTGGGGGGCAAATTGGCGCTTGGCTGCCTTGCGCGCGCCCAGTGTGATCTACACCTTGCTGCTGGCAGGGGCTGTGGCCTGGACCGTTCAGTTAATCACCCGGCAATGGCGAACGGCGCTGATAGCTGCCGTGGTGTACCTGTGCTTTTTTTGTACCTTTCGATTTGGGCGCACTTACCTCACCAGTGCGCCAGAAACCTTCTGGCTTAGCCTGCCCTTGTTTGTGGTGTTGTGGCACCGACTGCGCAAGAACACCTCCTCAACCCCGATTGACGTGGGATGGCTGGCCCACCTCAGTTTCGGCATCGCCATGGGGCTGGGATTGGCGTACAAATCATTTGCCTTGATTGCGCCAGCCGCTGCCACCTTGTGGACCGCACAACTGTTGAGTGCGCCACAGCTCAATTGGAAAATGGCCTTTCAAACCACCCTTAAAGTCACCTTCAGCGCCCTCATCGCGCTGGGCCTGTTTGGCCTGTGGTTTGCGCTTGATCCTGATCCAGCTGCCGTGTGGCAAGAGTTTGTGGTGGGCGAAAACGCCGGCAAGATGAGCAACGCCCAAGGCTATTGGCACATTGCCCTGCGCGGTGGGGGCTTCAGCATCTGGGCGCAGCTGCTGGCGTATGTGCAAAACGCGGGCTTGCTGGCGCTGGTGGTGCTGGGCTTGGGCTGGGTCGGTGTGCGGGGTATGTGGCGGTCAGCACCGCAAGCGCAGCGCCCCGCTTATCTCATTATTTTGTTGGTGTGGCTGGGCGTTTGGCTGCTGGTGTTCACCCTGCCCAGCCAGCGCTCGGCGCGCTATGTCATTCCCGCTATGCCGGCGCTGGCCATGCTGATAGCGCTGTACTGGGATCGCATTGCACGTGGCTGGTATCTGGCGTCGCTGGTGCTTTGCAGCGTGTTTGTGGGCGTCATGGGTCGCATCGCTTGGGCCGCTCATGACCTGGGGATTGGCAGCACAGGAGACCTCAACGCCAGCCTGCTGGCCACGGCGGTTGGCGCTGTTTTACTGGTAGGGGGCATGGCCCGGCCGTCTTGGACACGGGCGTGTACGGTGGCGTCTTGCCTGACGTTTTACGCCAGCTTTGGGCTGACCACGGCACCATTAAATGGTGACGCCGGTCATTACAACGCCCAAACCGTGAGCAGCATCCAAGGGGCTCGTATTGCCGTTCCCAGCAGCTTTAATGGCCAGTTTGAGCGTTTTCAGTTTCAACTGCCCGGCAACCAGTTTGTGGCGTACGACGGTGAAAACCGAGGTGGATTCGACGATGCGGCCAACGCCCAGGAACTGACCCGCTTGTCAGAGGCGCACGACGCCGTGGTTTGGTTGCAATCTAAACCGACCGAATCACAGCCACCTTGCCTGCCCAACTGCACTGTGTTGGGCAGCCGTTGGGAGGTCAAAGGTCGCCACCAAAGTGGTGAAATCACCCTCGCCAACGTGTGGTACCCGCAACGCTGGCTGTTCAGGCCGGAATGGCTGGTGCGCCGCGCAAGCGCCATGCCCGCACAGCGCTAATCAACAGCACCCCTTGGAGCCCCACCCACAGCCAGGGGTCGATGAGGGCATCCCACACATTCCCCGTGGGCCAACGGGTGAGCACAAACAGGGCTAGCACCCAAGCCGGTACAGCAAAGGCCAGCACGCTCAAGCGACCTTTGTCCGCGCCACCCCACATCACCCACCCTATGGCCAAAGTCAAAGCCAAAATAGCCACGGCCACGGGGCTAAAACCCCAAGCATAAATCGAGGCTGGCCACCAAGCCAAGGTGTCCAACAACAGCACCCAGCCCAAGCCAACGCCCACGGCGCAAGCCACCAAGCGACTAGGTCCGGCCTCGCCCCTTGCGTGCAACGGTCGCGCAAGCCCTGGGCATAAAAAATACCCAGCAGCCAATACCACCGATGCCAAGCTGGGTGACTGAAAAGCCAAACCCAGCCAGTAGGCGGGCGACGACGGGCCTGGCACCAACGTCAGCAGAGCCACTGCCGAGATGACACTCCAACGGTAGCGCGGCGACCAATGCGTCGTCAGCGCCGACACCCCCCACACCAGCACCACGGCCCATGCCACATACAGCCCTGCGTACTGTGCCATCACCGCAGGCAACACCGCTTGCTGGT
>JAGODZ010000182.1 GCA_017997975.1 Rhodoferax sp. | reverse complement strand
GCGTGTCCGCTGGGCGCGCACTACCTGCCGGTGCCCGGCGACAACGCACCGGCGGTGCAAGACCTGCTCGAAGAACTGGGTCTGCGTCAGCGCCGTGCGGGCCGCTGGGTGATGGACGAGCGTCACCTTTGCCACAGCCCGCAGGAACGCCTTTTCTTCAAAGGCCATTGGCAAGACGGCTTGCTTCCCCACCATGAGGTGGGCGCCCCAGCGCTGGACGCGTACCGCCGGTTTGAACAACAGGTGCAGGCGCTGTCCCGCGCGGCCTCATTCCAACTTCCTATGACAAATCGGGCTCTAATGCCCGTGCAGCGTGCGTTAGATGCTATCACTTTTGAAGCGTGGCTGGCGCAGCATCAATTGCTGGAGCCGCACCTGCGCTGGTACTTGGACTACTGCTGCCGAGACGATTACGGCGCAGGCATCGCCACCGTGTCGGCTTGGGCAGGCATTCACTACTTTGCCAGTCGCCACGGGTTTCATGCCCCGCAAGCTGAAGCGGGACGCAGCAACGAGGTCGAGTCCGCCGTGCTGACCTGGCCCGAAGGCAACGCGTGGTTGACGCAGCGCTTGGCGGCACCGTTGGGCGACCGGGTGAGGGCAGGGCGCGTGGTGACCCGCGTGGCGGTAGGGAAACATGGCGTGGATGTGGAGGCGTTTGACGCCGCTACCCAGCGCAGCGAGCGCTGGCAGGCCGATCAAGTGGTCATGGCGGTGCCGCTGTTCATTGCCCAGCGCGTGCTGGAGCAGCCACCGCCCGCCCTGACCGAAGCGGCTGCGCTGATGCGCTACGCCGCATGGATGGTCGCCAATGTGCACCTTGACCAAGCCCTGCACGACCGCCCCGGCGCCGCGCCCAGCTGGGACAACGTGATCTACAACGATGCGGTGGACACCGAGGCGCTGGGCTATGTGGACGCCATGCACCAAAGCCTGCAACCCGTGCCCGCGGCCACCGTCTTGAGCTGCTACCGTGCCCTGGGCATTGGCCGCACGCAGCGCCAAAATCTGCTGACCCTGCCGTGGACCCACTGGCGCGACGTGGTGCTGGGGGAGTTGTCGGTGCCGCACCCCGATGTACGGCGAAAAGCCACCCACATCGAGGTGATGCGCTATGGCCACGCCATGAGCACCCCCGTGCCCGGCGTGCGCAGCAGCGCGGCGCTGGCGGCACTGCGTCAACCCCAGCCCGCACCATGGCAGCGGCTGCACTTTGCACACAGCGACCTGGCCGCCTACTCGGTGTTTGAAGAAGCCTTCACGCTAGGCCACCAGTGCGGGATGCGCGCGTAGTCAGACGGCCAGGCTCGTTGGACAAGGCTGGCAATTGTTGGTTTCCCTTCAATCTGTTACTTTTGAGATTTCAATTGGGATAAAACATCTTCAATGCCTCACCCATCAGATCCTGAACCCGCAGTTCAGATCCCCAACTCACTGTGCGACCCCAGTCGCACCAATCGAAGCGTGGCAGCATCTGGCTTTTGGTAAATCAGCACCAAATCCGGTTTGATATGGCAATCCCGGTTGTCTTTCCATTCACCGGTCAGTGCATGGTCGCGCAACTTTGGTTCGAGCACCACGTCATTGGTCAAGTCCTCAAGCACTGCAAACAATTCCTCATCGAGCGTGAGTCGATGTTGCCCTTTTCCCTCGCGCTTGTAGTCCCGTTTGAACTGACTCGTCCAGTCAATCTCCCGCATTCAATGCGGCCTTCAGTTCAGCAATGCTCTTGGCCCGCGGGAGTTCCCCTGCGCGCGCCTCCTTGATTGCAGCGATGGTCGTCGCATTCGGAATCAGTGGGTCAAATGGCAGGGCATGCTCTTTGGCTACCTTGGTCAGCATCAGTCTGACCGCATCGGAGACGGTCAAACCCATGGCGGCCAGCACGGCGGCCGCCTCCGCTTTGATCGCTCCATCGATGCGTGTCTGTACCAGTTGATTTGCTGCCATGATCCCCCCCTTTTTGTGCATGACATTGTAATGCAGTGACTGAGGATTTGAGCACTTTCACACGCGCGTTTCGAACTTGAACTCGCGATCATCGCAAGCCCAATCTCTCCATTGGTGGCGGGTGCTATTTGGGTGCCAATTTAAAGGGGGGCTGACAGCAACTGCCCTCGGCAAAGCGCGTGTTGTTCGGTGTGTTGGGGTTGAAACAGCGCGAGGAGCGCCGCCATCAGCGCCCTGGCCTTGGTGGAGTGGTCGCCGCCAAAATTGCACACATACACATCCAGCGTGACCGCCTGCTGTTCGGGCCAGGTGTGCAGGCACACATGCGACTCCGCCAGCAACACCGTCGCGGTGAATCCGCAGGGCGGCGCGTCCGCCACCGCAAAGGAGTGAAACAACTCGGCCACCGGCTGCAAACCCGCGTCTTTGACCGCCTGCACACACCACGCGCCGGTGCGTGCCGCATCGGTGAGCCAGTGCACATCGCATTGGCAGCCATGAAGATCGGCGGTGAGGTGGAGTCCTTGCATGGCGTGACTTTACGGCAGTTCCTGACCCGCATTAGCCCTGCACGCAGCAAATAGACGGGGGCTCTCAGACAATGCGGCATGTTGAAACCCCCCTCTCTTTTGATCCGCATCGGCTTGGTGGCCTGCTTTGCCTTGACCGGTCAGGCCAGCCATGCCCAAGCTCCTATCGTCACGACTGCGACTACGACAGGTGCCACCGCCACCCCTGCCCCCAACGTGTCACGCGGCAGTTGGGCCAGCGCCTCGCGCAGCTCCGCAGGCATCGCCCCCGATCCAGCCCAGCTGGTGGAGGTGCCGATTGTGCAGGTCTATGCCGCAAGAACGTACGGCTGGCGCGGCTACTTTGCGGTGCACCCTTGGATCATCTACAAGCGCCAAGGCGAGATCGCCTACACCCGCTATGACGTGGTGGGTTGGCGCGCCCCCGCCGTGGTGCAGCGCAACTACGCCGTGCCGGACGGGCTCTGGTACGGCGCTGCGCCGGAACTGCTGGTCGATCAGCGGGGTGAGGGGGTGGAGGCGATGATTGATGCGGTGGAAGCGGCTGTCGCCAGCTACCCCTTTGACACCGAGTACCGCAGCTACCCCGGGCCCAACAGCAACACCTTTTTGGCCCACATCGGGCGCGAGGTGCCCGCGCTCCAACTGGACCTGCCGCCCCACGCCATTGGCAAGGATTACCGCTCACTCACCAACCCGGTTGGGTTGTCATCGTCCGGCTCTGGCATGCAGGTGGAACTGCTGGGTTTGCTCGGCGTCAGCGTTGGTTGGCAGGAGGGGTTGGAGTTCAACGTGCTGGGGCTCAATTTCGGCATTGACTTCAATCGCCCGGCACTGCGCTTGCCCTTCTTGGGTCGGGTGGGTTTTGCCGACGTGAGTCCAGCGCCTGCGGTGCCCCTGCCATCTCTCGACGTTGCCGCGCGATAACGCCCGGTTTAGCGCCCGGTTTCAGCTGTTTTGGCGGGCGAGGCGGTAAAACGGCATGCGGGTGTAAACCCTGAGCATATTAGTGGCACGACACTCGCTTGGGTCACTAGAATAAATTGACCAATCGGTTAGCTTATTTCTGGCGTGGCACTCATGTGGTGCAACGCGGTCCATTTTGGCGTGTCAATGAACAAACCTGAACTCTCGCCTTCCCTTTTGAACCCTGGCACGTCCCGTAAAGTGGCGGTCGAGGTGCGCAACGCCAGTGTGATTTATGGTGCGCAGACGGATGCCCCCGTGCATGCCTTGAGCAACATCAATCTGCAAATCCAAGAGGGCGAGTTTGTCGCCTTGATTGGCCCCTCTGGCTGCGGCAAAACCACGTTGATGCGTGTGATTGCCGACTTGGAAAAAATCAGTGCCGGTGAAGTGCTGGTCAACGGCGTGTCACCCCATGACGCCCGCTTGGCGCGCGCCTACGGCTACGTATTTCAAGCGCCCGCCCTGTTCCCGTGGCGCACGGTGCTGGCCAACGTGATGCTGCCGCTGCACATTCAGGGCCGCCCCAAAGCCGAGGCGAAAACGATCGCCTTGCAACATCTGGAGCGGGTTGGCTTGACCGGGTTTGAGAGCAAGTACCCGTGGCAGCTTTCAGGCGGCATGCAGCAGCGGGTCTCTATTGCCCGCGCCTTGTCGTTTGAGCCCCAAATTTTGATGATGGACGAGCCCTTTGGTGCCTTGGATGAAATCACGCGGGACCGGCTCAACGAGCAATTGCAGCAGCTGTGGCAACGCGAGCGCCGCACCGTGGTGTTTGTGACGCACTCCATCTCGGAGGCGGTGTACTTGGCCACCCGCATCGTCGTCATGTCGCCCCGACCAGGGCGCATTGCCAAGGTGATTCAGTCGCCACTGCCCGATGAGCGGCATTTGGGGCTGCGCGATTCAGCCGCTTTTGTGAATTTGGCCCATGAGGTCCGCGAGGCTTTGGCCGATGGTCACCATGACTGAATCCAACGCACAGCACCGGTGGGCACAGCTTCGCCACCAGGGCCTCCCCATCTTGGTGGTGATGGCGTTTGTGGTGGTGGCGTGGTACTTGGGCGCGTGGGCCATGAATGCGCCGGGGGCCATTGAGCGGGTCATGCCCGAAGGCGGCGCTTGGACTTGGCAAGACCTGCTGGCCGCCACCTTGTCGATGGAGCGCCCGGTGCTGCCCGCGCCGCACCAGGTGGCAGCAGATTTTTGGTCCAGCCTGGTCGACTGGCCTTTGAACTCGCCACGCAACCTGATGTTTCATGTGGCCGTGACGGCCGAGTCCACGTTGTGGGGCTTTGTCATGGGCACAGCACTCGGGCTGGTGCTGTCGGTCTTGATCGTGCATTCCCGCACCTTGGACCGCGCCTTGTTGCCCTGGATTGTGGCGTCACAAACCGTGCCGGTGCTGGCCATTGCGCCCATTGTGTTGGTCATTTTGGGCAGCCTTGGGTTTTCGGGCGTGGCCCCTAAAGCGGTGATTGCCATGTACTTGTGCTTTTTTCCTGTCACCGTGGCCATGGTGCAAGGTCTGCGCTCCCCGCAGCGCATTGAGACGGAGATGATGCACACCTACGCCGCCACGCCCTGGCAGGCACTGTGGTTGCTGCGCTTGCCTGCGGCCTTGCCGTTTTTGTTTCCCGCCCTGCGGGTCGGCATTGCCGCCGGTTTGGTGGGGGCCATGGTGGCCGAGTTGCCCACCGGGGCGCAAGCCGGCTTGGGTGCCAGGTTGCTCACCGGGTCTTATTACGGCAACACCATTCAGATTTGGTCGGCGTTGGTGATGTCGGCCCTCTTGGGGCTCACTTTGACCACCGTGGTGGCCGCTGTAGAACGGCTGTCAATGCGCCATTGGAGGCAACCATGATGCGATCTCCCCGTTTTGCGGCAGGCTTTGCCCTGGCCGGTGGCCTCATTGCGGCGGTGTTGATGGCGTGGTGCGTCGCCCAGGGCGAAGCGCCCCCCTCAACCGTGTTCTGGCTCCTGACGGCGGGGCTGGCGGTGTGGGCCGTGCAATCGGTTCGCTATGTGGCCGCGCTGGATGGCCATCGCGTTTATGGCACGCTCACGGCGACCTTGTTTGGCCTCTGGATCGTCTACTTCTGGCAGTTGCTGGTGATGGCCTTTGATGTGCCCCGGGTGCTGCTGCCTCCGCCCAGCACCATCGTGCTGTCCATGGTGGAGCATGGTGAGCTGCTGTGGGGCGACTTTGTTCAAACCGTGCTCAAAGCCGTGTTGGTGGGCTGGGTCTTGGGCTCTGGCTTGGGTTTTGCCGTCGCAGTGGCCATTGACCGCCTGCCTTTTTTGCAACGCGGTTTGCTGCCACTGGCCTCCCTCACCAGCACCATTCCGCTGGTGGCGGTGGCGCCCATTGCGGTGATGTGGTTTGGTTTTGAATGGCCGTCCAAAGCTGCCGTGGTGGTGTTGATGACTTTCTTCCCTATGCTGGTCTCCACCTTGGCCGGGTTGAAAGCCTCCGGCAAACTGGAGCGCGAACTCATGTACAGCTACGCGGCCAGCTACACCGGCACCTTGCTGGCGCTGCGCCTGCCCTCGGCCTTGCCCTTTATGTTCAGCGCGCTCAAAATCAACGCCACCTTGGCTTTGATTGGGGCCATCGTGGCGGAGTTTTTTGGCTCCCCCACGACGGGCTTGGGGTTTCGTATTTCGACCGAGGCGTCGCGCATGAACATGTCTTTGGTGTGGGGTGCGATTGTGGTGTCCGCCATCACCGGTTCTATTCTCTATGTTGTGCTGGTCAAGCTGGAGCGACGAGCGGCCTTTTGGCACCCCTCAGTGCGTGACGCATGACCTGATTCTTGTCGTCTGGTCAGTGCGCCGTACTGACTGTTTCTTTTCCCAACCCAAGGAGCTTTCTATGATTCGTTCTTCGAAGATCACCAACAGCCTGCTGACCGCCGTGCTGGCGGTGTGTGGCGTCGCCGCCAGTGGCGTGGCCAGTGCCGCCGACAAGGTCACAGTGCAGCTCAAGTGGCTGCCGCAGGCGCAGTTTGCGGGCTACTACGTGGCACAGGCCAAGGGCTACTACAAGGACGAAGGTCTGGACGTCACCATCAAACCCGGTGGGCCCGATATTTCCCCCGTGCAGGTCATTGCTGGCAACCAAGCTGACGTGGTGGTGAACTGGATGCCCGATGCGCTGGCCGCACGCGAAGCTGGTGTGCCACTGGTGAATATTGCCCAGGTGTACAACCAGTCCGGCTTGATGCTGACCTGCAAAAAATCCAGCGGCGTCACGTCGCCCAAAGATCTCAAGGGCAAAACCTTGGGCGTTTGGTACGGTGGCAACGAATACCCCTTCTTGAACTGGATGACCAAGCTTGGCTACAACACCGAGAAGGACATCAAAATCATGAAGCAGGGCTTCAACGTGGACCCGCTCTTGCAAAACCAAGCCGCGTGTATCTCCACCATGATCTACAACGAGTACTGGCAGTTGGTGGATGCGGGCGTTAAAGAGAGCGACTTGGTCACCTTCTTCGATGAGAAAGA
>JAGODZ010000181.1 GCA_017997975.1 Rhodoferax sp. | reverse complement strand
CAGGTGATGCCCTTGGGCAAGGGGAGAAACACACGGGTGTCGGGCTTTCTTTGAAACCGGTCGTGCCCTTGCCAGTCGGCGTCGAGCACGTGGCCGTAGCGCAGGTCGGTGATGCCCGCGCTGCGCAACTGTCCCAGTTTGGCAAAGGGTGCCGTGTACGGGGTGCTGCCCAAAATCGTGTCCACCCAATTGCCAGCGCGCTCCAGCGGCGCGCCGTGGTGCGGGGTGCCCAAAAAAACGATATTTTTCAGCACGGCAGGCCAGCGCAGACCGGCTTCGCGGGCGACTTGCACCGCACTGCGCGTCACCAGCCCGCCCATGCTGTGGGCCAGCACGGTAATCTCTTCCAGCGGCACCGGCCAATTCGCCACCAGTTGCTCCAATTGAGCCGACAAGGCGTGTCCGCTTTGGGAGGTGTGCAGGCCGGTGTTGTAGCGCACATAAACCGGGGTGTAGTCCAGCGCCGCCGCCAGCACCGCGCCGTGGTTGCAGCCAGAGGAGTCGGCGGGCACCTGCCACTGCAGGTCGTTCATGCACAGGCCATGAATCAGCAGCAACACTTTGCCGGTGACCTCAGAGGGCGCTGGCATGGCGTGCCACTTCAGGGCGTGGCCCTGGTGGCGCAAGCTGATGGGCGTCGCCAGCGGGTTGTTGGACACCACCAAGCGGTCACCCAGTACGCCGTTGAGGGCCGCCACCACGGCCTCTCGCTCAGGGCTGCCAGGGCGTTCGGGGTTGCCTGCGGTCAGCACCGATTGCAGACCGGCCAGAGCGGTGTCCACGCCTTTGCCCACCAG
Source organism: Rhodoferax sp. (assembly GCA_017997975.1). Lineage (GTDB taxonomy): Bacteria > Pseudomonadota > Gammaproteobacteria > Burkholderiales > Burkholderiaceae_C > Rhodoferax. The sequence continues at coordinate 6,195 of JAGODZ010000181.1, read as the reverse complement.
CTGCGTCACGCCTTGCACGCTTTTGTAAACCAGCCCGGTGAGGCCTCGGGTTTGGCTGGGCGTGGCGCCGCTGGGCGCGCCGAGCGTGCGCCACACCGATTGGTGAACCCCTTCGGCCATGCGGGTGACACCCGCCGTGGCCTCGGTGGCCAGCTGGGCGATGCCCCGCAAGTCGGAGGGTTGCAGGTGCTTCAGGGGGTTTTTGGACGGCTTTTTAGTCATGGGTGGAGCAGGCAGGACGAGAGGCCGCTGCGTGCTGACGCATTGTCAGCGTCTGCCGGCCGCCGCGCTAGAGGCACGCATCTAGCAGCCTGTCGGACTTAGGAATCGTCGGCTGCAAATCGACCGCAGCGGGCTATTTTTCGCCGCTTTCTTACCCAATATCCAGATATTGGGCTGCGAAATCGTCAAAAACTAGTCGGCGCTGGGGCCGATTTTCGCTTTCGACGACCTAAGCCCGACAGGCTGCTAGCCGCATTCAGACGGCGGGAGCGTTTAAAAGCGCTCGTGCGGCTGCAGGTAGCGCCATTGGCCCACGGGCAGGTTGCCCAGCATGACGTGGCCCACACGAACCCGCTTGAGGCCCACCACTTTGAGGCCCACCAACTCGCACATGCGGCGAATTTGGCGTTTTTTGCCTTCGCTCAGTACAAAGCGCAGCTGCTCGGGGTTTTGCCACTCCACCTTGGCGCGTTTCAGGGGCTGGTTGTCCAGCGACAGGCCATGGCGCAGCAAGCGCAGTTTGTCAGCGGGGAAAACGCTTTGCACATCGGTGCTGATGGGGTCATCGTCATCAATGCGGCTGAGCTGGGTGACTTTGCCGCCGTAGGTGGCGGCAGCGCTGTTGGCGGCGGCGCTGTTCTCGTGGCCGGTGTAGACCACGCGCACCAGATATTCCTTCTCCATTTCCGAGTCTTCGCCAATGAGTTGGCGTGCCACGCGGCCATCTTGGGTCAGCACCAACAAGCCGGTGGAGTCAATGTCCAGCCGGCCGGCGGGCACCAAACTTTTGAGTTGGCTGGGGTGAAAGAAGAAGCGCGCGTTGTCCTCGTTCCAGCGGTTCTGCGGTTGTACCAAGGTGATGGCGGGTTCGTGGCCGTCTTCGGCTTGGCCGCTGACCAAACCCAAGGGCTTGTTGATCAAAATCGTGACCTGGTTGGCCTGCTGGCCTTGGGCCTGCTTGGTGATTTCAATCTTGACATTGGGCAGCACCTGCATGCCCATGGTGGCCACTTCGCCATTCACCTTGACCCAGCCTTTGCCGATCCATTCGTCGGCCTCGCGCCGTGACGCCAGGCCCAGTTCGGCCATGCGCTTGTTCAAGCGCAGCGTGCCGTTGGGGCCGGTGGCGGCGGTGTTGGATTGCCCAGCGGGCAGGGCGGCGCGGCTGGGGGGAGGGGCCGCGCGGCGGAAGGTGGGGGTGGGTTTTGAATCGGTCATTGCTATAAAGTTAGTAGCTGCTTGAACATATTTTACAAGGGCTACAGGCCTATTTGTTATGAAAATAAATGGGACCGCAAGGCAGTCAAGTCCAGCACTCTGAGGCCGCCGTATTCAACCCGAATGCAGCCCTGATCGGCCAAGTTAGTCAGGGCCTCGTTCACCCGCTGGCGAGACAGTCCCACCAGGTAGGCCAACTCCTGTTGGGTGATGCGCAAAACAGCACCCATGCCGGGGTACAAAACCGGGTTGAACAGGGACGCCAGACTGCGGGCGACTCGAATGTCTGGGTTGGTCATGCGGTCGATTTCTCGCGCCGCAATGAACTGGCCTAGGCGCTCGTTCAGCTGGTTCATGACGAAGCGGTTAAAGCCAATGGAGTGGTCCAGCAACCAGTGAAATGTGTCCACGTGCAGACCCGCCACACTGCTTTTGCGCAGCGCCTGAATGTTGTAGCGGTAGGTCTCGCGCTTGAGGGCGGTGCCTTCGCCAAACCAGCCGCCGGGTGGGACGCCGGTGAAGGTCATGGTTTTGCCCTCCGCGTTGTCGCTGCTCATTTTGAGAAGCCCGTCGACCACGCCGAACCAATAGGTCACAGGGCGCCCCGTGCGGCACAGGTAGTCCCCAGCCGAGGCCTCGGTCACTTTCAGGTCTTCTTCGGCGCGCTGGCGCTCTTGGGGCGTCAAAAGATGAATCCAGGGAATCGTCGCCAGTTCATGGGCAGAGAGCGCGCGACGGCGGTGAAACAAAGTGTTGTCGGACATAGGGTTGCTTGTAAGTCTTCGATAAGTGAAGGGAAAACACCTACCTAGAAGCCGCTGAATTGTCGTCGAAACGACAACATAACGTCAAATGGGGGGCTACTATTGACGCTCAATCTGCAATCGGACGACTTTTTGATCCGGTTGCCTCCACATGAAGACAAGGTACAGGGATGCAGACCACTTTTCCTCAGCTTCTTTTAGATCACGCCAGCAAGCGACCGCTGGCCGCTGCCATGCGTGAAAAAGAGTACGGCATTTGGCAGGCGCTGTCATGGGCTGATTTGGCCACTTTGGTGGAGCACATCGCGGCGGGTTTGCAGCAGGCGGGCTTGCGTCGCCACGAGCACATGATCGTGGTGGGTGCCAACCGGCCCCGCCTTTACGCCACCATGCTGGCCGTGCAGTCCTTGGGGGCGATTCCCATTCCTCTGTACCAAGATGCGGCAGCACTGGAGTGCATTTTCCCGATCAACAATGCCGACGTGCGCTTCGCCTTTGCTGAAGACCAAGAGCAGGTGGACAAGCTGCTAGAGATTCAGGACAAATGCCCGCAGTTGACCCATATTTTCTTTGACGATCCACGGGGTTTGCGCAAATACGACGAACCCGGCTTGACCGGGTTGGATGAGCTGATTGCAGCGGGCAAAGCGTTCACGGCCCAACACGCTGGTTTTCTTCAGGCTCAGGCGAGCCAAATCAAGGCCGACGATGTGGCGGCGATGTTTTTCACCTCGGGCACCACGGGCAACCCCAAAGGCGTGGTGCACACCCACCATTCGCTGTTGAACCGCGCCCAAGCGGGGGCCGATTTTGACAAGCTGACGAGTGCGGAAGAGGTGCTGGCCTATCTGCCACCGGCTTGGATTGGTCAAAACATTTTCAGTTACGCCCAGTGGTTGGCCTGCGGCTACGTGGTGAACTGCCCCGAGTCGGCGGCCACCGTCACCATCGACTTGAAAGAAGTCGGGCCGACTTACTACTTCGCCCCACCGCGTGTGTTTGAGGGCTTGCTCACCAGCGTGATGATTCGCATGGAAGATGCCAGCACGCTGAAACGCAGCATGTTCAATTACTTCATGGGTGTGGCAAAGCGGGTGGGTCCAGCCCGCATGGACGGCAAATCATTGTCATTCGGTGACAGTGTGTTGTACGCGCTGGGTAACTTCTTGGTGTACGGCCCGCTGCGCAACACCTTGGGGATGAGCCGGGTGCGGGTGGCGTACACGGCGGGCGAGGCCATTGGCCCTGATCTGTTCACCTTTTATCGCTCCATTGGTATCAACTTAAAGCAGCTGTACGGCTCGACTGAGACGGCGGTGTTTGTGTGCCTGCAGCCAGACCACGAAGCGCGGGCCGACACCGTGGGCGTGCCCTGTGCAGGGGTGGAAATCAAAGTAGCTGCCAACGGCGAAATCATGGTGAAGTCGCCCGGTTTGCTGAAGGAATACTTCAAAAACCCCGAAGCCACTGCCGAGGTGCTGACCGCCGATGGCTGGTACCACACCAGTGACGCCGGTTTTCTGGACGCGCATGGTCATTTGAAGATCATTGACCGGGTCAAAGATGTGGGCCGCATCAAAGGCGGACCCAGCGACGGCGCCATGTTTGCGCCCAAGTACGTCGAGAACAAGCTCAAGTTTTTCCCGCATATCAAAGAAGTGGTCGCTTATGGCGATGGCCGCGACAAGGTCTGTGTGATGGTCAACATTGACGTGGACGCCGTGGGTAACTGGGCCGAGCGGCGCAACCTGCCTTACGCCGGTTACACCGATTTGGCGCAAAAACCTGAGGTGTACGAACTCATCAAAGAGTGCGTCGAAAAGGTCAATGCCGACTTGAGCGCCGATGACATGCTGGCAGGCTCCCAAGTCAGCCGCTTTTTGGTGCTGCACAAAGAGTTGGACGCCGATGACGGCGAGTTGACGCGCACCAACAAGGTCCGTCGCGGCTTTATTGCTGAAAAGTACGACGCCTTGATTGATGCGTTGTACAACGGCAAAACATCGCAGTTCATTGAAACCGTGGTCAAGTTTGAAGACGGTCGCACCGGTAGCGTCAGCGCCACCCTGCGAATCGACGATGCAAAGACCTTTGCGCCCATCAAGGCCGCGGCCTGAACCTACTCAGAAGCACCATGGCGACAAAACAAATTGGCGACGTCATTCTTGACGTCAAGAACATCTCCCTCAGCTTTGGCGGCGTGAAAGCGCTGACCGACATTTCCTTTGACGTGCGTGAACACGAGGTGCGCGCCATCATTGGCCCCAACGGCGCGGGCAAAAGCTCCATGCTGAACTGCATCAACGGTGTTTACACCCCGCAGCAAGGCTCCATCACCTTCCGAGGCAAAACCTTTAGCCACATGAACAGCCATGCGGTGGCCGTGATGGGCATTGGCCGCACGTTCCAGAACTTGGCGCTGTTCAAAGGCATGAGTGTGATTGACAACATCATGACCGGGCGCAACCTCAAGATCAAAAGCAATCTATTGATGCAGGCCTTGCGCATTGGCCCTGCTCAGCGCGAAGAAGAAATGCACCGCGAAAAGGTCGAGCACATCATTGACTTTCTTGAGATTCAAGCGTTTCGCAAAACACCGGTGGGCCAGTTGCCCTATGGTTTGCAAAAACGGGTTGACTTGGGCCGCGCGCTGGCCATGGAACCCCAAGTGCTGCTGCTGGACGAGCCTATGGCGGGCATGAACGTGGAAGAGAAGCAGGACATGTGCCGCTTCGTGCTCGACGTGAACGAAGAGTTTGGCACCACCATCGTGTTGATTGAGCACGACATGGGGGTGGTGATGGACATCTCTGACCGCGTGGTGGTGCTGGACTACGGCAAGAAGATTGGGGATGGCACACCCGACGAAGTGCGCAATAACGAAGAAGTCATCAGCGCCTATCTGGGCACGAGCCACTAAGGACATTCAACATGGCATTTTTTCTTGAAACACTGCTGGGCGGCCTGATGGCCGGCATGCTGTATTCCCTGGTCGCGCTGGGTTTTGTGCTGATTTACAAAGCATCGGGCGTTTTTAACTTCGCTCAAGGCGCGATGGTGTTGTTTGCTGCTTTGGCGATGGCCCGGTTTTCCGAGTGGATTCCCGGCTGGATCGGCATCGATAACAAGTTGCTGTCCAACACCCTGGCCTTCGTGATCGCTGGCGGGTGCATGTTCATCGTGGCGTGGTTGATTGAGCGTCTGGTGCTGCGCCACTTGGTGAATCAGGAAGGTGCCACCTTGCTCATGGCAACGCTTGGCATTGCCTACTTTCTTGAAGGCCTGGGGCAGTCGTTGTTTGGCAGCGACGTTTATCCCATTGACATTGGCATGCCCAAAGACCCCGTGTTTCTGTTGGACTCCGTGTTCCCGGGGGGCATTCTCGTCAACCAAGAGGACGTGATTGCCGCTGCCATTGCTGCAGCTTTGGTGGTGACGTTAAGTGTGTTCTTTCAGAAGACCAAGACCGGACGCGCGCTGCGTGCGGTGGCCGACGATCACCAAGCGGCTCAGTCCATCGGTATCCCACTCAACCGCATCTGGGTGATCGTGTGGTGTGTGGCGGGTGTTGTGGCCTTGGTCGCGGGAATGATTTGGGGTTCTAAGTTGGGCGTTCAGTTCTCGCTCACCACCATTGCTCTGCGTGCGTTGCCTGTCGTGATTCTGGGGGGGTTGACTTCCGTGCCGGGGGCCATCATCGGTGGCCTGATCATCGGTGTCGGCGAAAAGCTCTCCGAGGTTTACCTTGGTCCCTTCATCGGAGGCGGTATCGAAATCTGGTTTGCCTATGTGCTCGCGCTGGTGTTCCTGCTGTTTAGGCCGCAAGGACTCTTCGGAGAGAAGATCATCGATCGCGTTTAAGCCACAACAAGAATCAAGGACAAGCACTATGTTTTACCGCGAAAACGGTCAGTTCAAGACGAGCTACCGCTCTGACCAGCAAATCTTCCCTATTGCACAGGACCGCATTGGTGTCGGCCTGATTTTGGCG
>JAGODZ010000180.1 GCA_017997975.1 Rhodoferax sp. | reverse complement strand
AACCACTTTTTCTCCTGAGTTCCCGATAGATGCCTTCATGGCAGCCTCAGCCGCCGCGTTGCCCGGCGGGCGGACAGGGTGCAACGGCACCGGCCCAGCATCGGCACACAGCTCTTACATCTGCAGACACGCCGAGCCATCAAAACCGGTGGCCTGCGTGGCTATATTTCGGCGCACTTGGGCACCAATGCTTGCAGATGGTTGCTCAAAAAAACAAAAACCGCAGAAATCAACCACTGACAGAAAGAAAGAGGGAGGGAACCCCATGGACCGCCGCAAATTGCTCACGCTTGTCACCCTGGCTTCCGGCGTAAGCGCCGTATCCCCGGTATGGGCCCAGTTTGATCTGGGCAAGATGCTGGACGCCGGCAAGGACCTGGCCAAGTCCGAGTCGCTGACCGACGAAGAGGTGAAGTCGGCCTTCGACCAGATGGCCGCCGAAAGCGACCGCCAAAACCGCATCGCCCCGGCGGGCAGCCCCTACGCAGCGCGCCTGTCCAAGCTCACCGCCGGCCTGGGCAGCTACGACGGCCTGAAGATGAACTTCAAGGTCTACCTCACCCCCGACATCAACGCCTTCGCCATGGCCAACGGCACCATCCGCGTGTACTCCGGCCTCATGGACAAATTCACCGACGACGAAGTGCGCTACGTCATCGGCCACGAAATCGGCCACGTCAAAAAGGGCCACAGCAAAGCCCGCATCCAGGCCGCCCTGCGCACCAGCGCCCTGCGCAACGCCGTGTCCGCCAGCAACAGCCGCGCTGGCGCCATTGCCGACTCGCAACTGGGTGAGCTGTTTGAAAAAGTGGTGCGCGCCCAGCACTCGCAAAGCAACGAACGCGAGGCCGATGACTACGCGATGGGCTTCATGAAGGCCAAGCGCTACCAACAGGGCGCCTGCGTGACCGCGCTGGAGAAGTTGGCGGCGATGTCGGGGAGCGAATCGACCAGCTTTTTGTCTACCCATCCATCGCCCAAGGAGCGGGCGGAGCGGATGAAGACGCAGGTGGCGTGATCGTTTTCGATTCCTCTGTCTGACGGCTGAGGCCCAGAGTCGGCGCGGTGTGCACCCGCCGACTCTTTTTTTGTTTTTTGCATTTTTGGATGCGTGTCGATTTATGAAGTATTTCTTGTTGTTGTCGTTTGCAGCGTCACTGGCGCTGTCATCGGGGAGCGCAGCCGCCAAAGAGCCTGCAGGTTGTGAGCTGGTCTATAGCGGAACGGCCACCATGGAAGGGTCCAACCGTGCCAAGTACCTGAAGGTCGGCGACTACCAGAAGCTGGACGCTGACCTGGAAAAGCAGTGGGCGGAGCACAAGAAGGGGCGTCGGTCAGATTTGATGATCACGCGCGACTTGTACGAGCTGCTGCAAATGAGCGGGCGCGATCTGAGCCTCTTCCAGGAGTGGGCAGAGAGCAGCCCGGGCTCGTTCTTCGCCAACCTCGCTTACGGCAGCCATTTGATGGAGAAGGCCAACGAGGCGCGCGGCAACGAGGCTGCATCGCGCACCAGTAAACGGCAGCTTGCGGCCATGCACGAGATTCAGCAGCGAGCGCTGCGTTATGTGGAGGCCGCCCGCAAACTCAAACCGGATTCGGCCCTGCCCTATGTCGACATCATGGTGATGGCTGCCACGCGCGAGGGAAGTGCGGCGGTGGCGACGGTGCTCCAGACTGCCAACAAGGTGGACCCCAAGAACCTGTCTGCCCGCGTGGCTGCGATGGACTACCTGGAGCCTCGGTGGGGCGGCTCTTTCGATTTGGTCGAAGGCGTGGTGACCGAGGCTCAACAGGCTCGGCTGCCCGAAGGACAAATTAACTACCTTCGCTACAATTTGGTCATGACCAAGGCCAGCCACTTTGAATCCATTGCACGCGACAAACCCGCTGCCCGCCAGCTTTACCGCGAGGCGTTGCGTATGTGCGGCAATTCCGAGGGGGCTGAGTCTGGCATCGGCCGCACCGGGGCGCGTTGAGTAAACCGTTTCGGCCACCCATGCTGACGGATCGTTGCGTTTTCTATTTTTTCCGATATGCGTAATCTAAAATTTTATGCCCTGCTGTTTCTGATTCCTTTGGCGCTACTGATTTTGGGAGGATGGCAATTAATTCAATTCAACGAATTACCGGCTAGACGCATCGCACTGCAGTCGAAAATTGAAAAAGTCAGCGAAGCCAGTACCGTGACTTTTTCTTCGGGTGATCGGGTGGTGGTTAGCCGTGCTAATGCACCTGGTGTATTGGCGCTGAAACAAGAGCTGCGAGCGCTTGACCCTGCCCAGCCCACTGTGCGGTGGCGAGGGGCGCTGCCCATTGTCACTTTGATGTGTGGGCTTCTTGCACTTTTGGTTGCTACCGTGGCGGTCTGGAGAACCCATCAGCTTGCCCAACGTGCGCGGCAGTCGCGTGACCAACTGCTGCGCATCTTTGGCCAGGCAATGCCTTATGTGCCACTTGTTACGTCGTCACTCACCTTGTTGGTCGCCATAGGGGCGGCTAGCAGTTGTGCATTTTTCGCTATGTCCTTGTACCGAGATGGTGTCGGTAACAGGGATTTGAAAATCGCGGTGATCGCGAGTTTGGTTGCGATCGGGTTACTTTGGGCGGCATTGCTGTTCGCTTGGCGCGCATACCAAATTGCTCGTCAGAGCGTGGTAAGGCCACCCATGTCCGTCCTTGGGCGGGTTCAGACCCCGGCTGAGGCCCCTCTTTTGTGGGCTTGGGTATCTGATATCGCAAAAAGGCTTGAGGCTCTCAAGCCGGATCATATTGTGGTGGGGCTGAGCGACGGTTTTTATGTCACATCGCATCCTGTGACGCTACAACCTGTCGGCGAAACGCTCCACGGCCATACGCTTCATATTCCGCTGGGACATTTGGCCGTCTTGAGCGAAGCAGAAAGTGCGTCAATTATTGCGCACGAATTGGCACACTTCGCCGGAGAAGACACGAATTATTCCTTAAGATTTTTACCGCTTTATGATGGCATGGAACGTAGCCTTGCATCTACGCATATTCAGATGGGAGAAAACTGGATTGAAGCCATTTTCTTACGTCCTGCATGGTATTTTGGAGGTTTCTTTTTTAACCAATTCGATTTCGCGGTAAGTCATTTCAGCCGAGAACGCGAATTCGTTGCCGATACTGCAGGTGCAAAGATATCGGGTCCGAACGTGGCGGCCAGTGCGCTGCTGCGCAGTATTGCCATTGCTCCCGTGATTGATGCAGTGCTACAGCAGGCGACACGCTCCACAGCAACGGGAGAAGACGCCATTACGCTGGCATATCAATACGTTGCTACCCACGGTTTTGGCGACCCGCACGAGCATTTAGCCGATGTGATACCTCACCCTTCCGACACCCACCCGCCCACGTTGGAGCGCCTGAGGGCATTTGGACAGCCGCCGGGGCCGGAACTGTTTGGCCAGGCAACGCGTGCAGTACCCGAAACCGCTCACACACATTTGGCGCAATTTTTCCAGAGCCCTCAAACACTGGCGGACACTTTGACGCGTGATGTGGTCGCGAACTACCGCGGGCTGGTGGACGAACAATTGGCTGCCCGCAAGCGTATTCGAAGCCCCGAGTTGTCCGCGCAATAGCATATTGGATATATTCAAATTTATGTATTACACCGTTGAAATAACGCATCAAGCGACCGGAACACTTCCCATAACAGACATTCCGTGTCCTGTGTGTGGCGAGAAAAAAATGGTCATGGAATTCTATACCGAACGTTCTGAAGCTTTTTTTTATGTGAGCACCCAACCCGCCGCTTGTGGCGATGCAGTGTGCCAGCATTGTGCGAATGAAATCGATTTTCTAGACCTCAAGGGTGATTTGAAGGCATTCCATAAACAGCACCATAAGGCCTATCGTGGAAAATTTAGCTTCAAGTTCAAAAAATGGTTTGCTTTGAGTGTCGGAGGGTTACTTCTGGCAGGCTTTGTAAATCTTGGATTTGTTAAGTACGATGAAAGGGAGAGAGAGACGGAAAAAATAGCCCAGAGCGCCATACGAAAAGCCCAGCACAAGGATCCGAAAATTGGCGCTATCTATTATGTAAAAAATTTTCCAACTAAATCACCCGATCAGGCTGCAGGGGGTACAACCAACACTTGGCTGAAATTGGTTCGATTGGAAGGTGAAAAACTAGTATTTTTAAAACATCAGCGCGAACTCAGTTTTCAAGAGATATATGGCTCTGAGAAAATTACTTTTGATCCTTCAGGATTCACCAATCAAGAAGTCGGTGTTTACAGAAACCCGCGTTATGACGATTTCTTGCATTTCGATAAAGACAGGGGGCAAGGTGAGTCTTTCGAAATTGTGAAAATCACATTGCCTTGAGAGTAGGCGTTGCAATATGCTATTCGTTGGCGCGGAAATTTCATCTATGGGCTTGAAGGTGTAATGCGCGACGCCCAATATCTACGGCACGGTTGTGCGTCTGCAGGCCAAATTTGGTTGGGTCGATTCGTCCGTCGCGGTGCTGTGGTTGCCCTGAGCGTGGCTTGCGTGACGGGCTTTGCTGAACCAAGCTCCCCTGAAATGGGATGGGAACTGGGCAAACCCGAGCGCCTGAGTCAGGACGAGCAAGACGGCATGGCCCACGCCATGGCGATGACCCCCTATGCGCTTGTAGTGGTGCACACCCGCATCACCATTGAGCCCATCCCTCGTGGGCGCCCGCTGCCCAAGCTTCGTCGGCGCGGAGAAATTCCAGTAGCGACAGAGGAGCGCCACATTTACGAGGCGCGGGTACTGGAGACGTTGCGCGGCCCCGCCATGAAGCGAGTCCGGTATGAAGTGGTGGTTGACAGTGGCGATAGCTTTGCCGTGTCTACAAGGCCCGCGATTGTGATGCTCTGCCAAGGTCCGCGCGGTTTTTACTGGGGTGGAGTCGGCGCGTACTTTGAGGCGTCCCACGAATCGGTGGTGCTGGCGCGGAAGCTGGCGCAAGACATCGCTTCAAAACCAGTCGCCAAGTTTGAGTACTGCGATTGAGAGGTTGAATGCGATGGACTCGTGGAGTACACAACCGTGCCGCCACCGCGCCGGAGGCGGCGGCTCACTCTGTTGTCAATAACTCCGCCCACCCTTGTACATCGCATGCTGCCGCCGGTTCAGCGTGGCGGCCTCGCCCAGCCGCCCCATGGCCGCACCGGCGTGGGCGTGGGTGATGGCCAGGCCCAGGCCGTCGGCGGCGTCGGTGCCGGGCAGGCCGGGTAGCTGCAACAGCCGCCGCACCATCTCCTGCACCTGGCTCTTGGCGGCGCGGCCGTGGCCGACTACGGCTTTTTTCATCTGCAGCGCGGTGTATTCGGCCACGGGCAGGTTGCTGGCCACCAGGGCCGTGATGCAGGCGCCGCGCGCCTGGCCCAGCAGCAGGGTGGACTGGGGGTTGACGTTGACGAACACGATTTCCACCGAGGCCACGTCGGGCTCGTAGCGTGCCGCCACCTCGGTGATGCCGTCGAACAAAATTTTCAGCCGGCCCGGCAAATCGCCCAGTGCCAGCGTGGTGGTGCGGATGGTGCCGCTGGCCACGTAGCTGAGCTTGTGGCCGTCCATGTCCACCACACCAAAACCGGTGGTCTGCAGGCCGGGGTCGATGCCTAAGATGCGCATTTGCTCATGTTTTTGTAGCTGCTGGCGCTTGATGGTAAAGCGCTGGAGGCAAATTTGTCTTGAAAATATTCATCCGATCACTCACAGGCCGAAGTACCAGCGCACCGAGTGGAAGAACACGGGCGCCGCAAAACACAGCGCGTCCACCCGGTCGAGCAGGCCACCCGCGCCGGTGACCGACATGCCCTGCATGCCCCAGCTGGTCACGCCGCGGTCGCGTTTCAGGGCCTTCATCACCAGGTGGCCCAGGCTGCCCGCCATGCAGGCCAGCAGGGCCATGCCCAGCGCCTGGCCGGGCTTGAACGGGGTGATGAACGACAGCAACCCGCCCGCCAGGCCCCCGGCGGCCACGCCGGCCAGCCAGCTTGTCCACTGAAAGCTCTGGCTCACTTGCGGCGCCACGGGCTTGTGCGGAAAACGCCGCCCCAGCAGGTGCTGCACCAGCATGCAGGTCTGCACCACAAACACCAGAAAGAACACCAGAAAAGCGCCCTTGTCACGGTAGCCCGGAAAGTCCAGCAGCAGCAGCGCGGGCACATGGCTCATGCCGTACACGCAGACCATGATGCCCCACTGCAGCTTGGCGTTGCGCTCCAGAAAGCGCTGCGGGTCGTTGGCCAGCGCGCTCACCACAGGCAGCGCGAGGAACACGTAAACCGGGATGAACACCGTGAACAGGTCGAAGTGCCGGGTCCCCACGATCCAGAACTGCAGCGGCAGCACCACAAAAAACGCCAGCACCAGGCTGCGGTGATCGCCACGCCGCGTGGGCGACAGTGTGATGAACTCGCGCAGCGCAAAAAAGCCCACGATGGCAAACAGCACCGTGGCCACCGTGTCGCCCAGCACCCAGCCCACCCAGAACACTGTGGCCATGGCCCAGGACGTCTTGAGCAGGCCCCAGAAGCGCCGGGCCTCCAGCGCGCGGGCTTCGGACTCGGGGTCGTCGCTGGCGTGCTCGCGCAGGTTGCGCACAAAGGCCCAGATCGTGACGGCTGACAGGATGCCAAACACCACCAGGAACAGGGCGCCGATCTGTTGCGTGGCGCTGAGATTGCGAAGGAAGTCGTTCATGTCCGTCTCGCCCCCCGGGCGGCGGCAGTAGTGGGCAGCAAGGTGCTGGGTGCCATCATGGTCAGACCTCCCGCAGCGCGATCACTGCCCGGCGCGCGCGGTCGAGAAAAGGGCGGCGCTCCTCGCCCGGCTCCAGCGCGATGGGCGCTCCAAACGTCACCGAGCACAGGATGGGCACCGGCACCACTTCGCCCTTGGGCATCACGCGCTGCACGTTGTTGATCCATGCCGGCACCAGCACCACCTGCGGAAACATCTGCGCCAGCTTGTACAGGCCCGATTTGAATGGCTGCGGCTCATCGCCATGGCCGCGCGTGCCTTCCGGAAAGATCACGATGGAGTCGCC
>JAGODZ010000179.1 GCA_017997975.1 Rhodoferax sp. | reverse complement strand
GCCGTGCATGCCTTGGGGCAGGTGGGTTTGCAGGTGCAGGTGCGCAGCTTTGAAGAGCGTTCGACCAGCGCCAGCCAACACGCGGGCGACGCCCAAGCGTGCGCCTTTTTGGAGCTGGCACCCGCAGCGGGGGGAAGTGAATGCTTTGGTGTGCACATTGACGGCAATATCGTCACCGCGTCCATCAAAGCCTTGGTGAGTGGGGTGAATCGCTTGGGTTTGTCGGTTTCACCGTCTTATAGGGAAAAACAGGCTGTAGCCCAAGTGGAGTGTGTGTAAGCAGCTATTGAAAGCATAGCAATTGACCGGTGTGGCGGTGCCGGTCGGTGGCGCACTTCAGGCACCAAATACCCCAACCAGCGCCGCAGTCATCAGGGTATAGCGCGTCAGTTTGCCGATGGCCATATAGGCCACACAGGGCCAAAACGGCAGTTTCAGCCAACCCGCCACTCCGCACAAAGGGTCGCCCACCACGGGCAGCCACGCCAACAAGCAGGCCTTAGGGCCAATGCGTTTTAACCAGTCCAGCGCCCGCAAGTGGTGGCTGGAGTGGCTGTAGCGGTCCACTACTTTGTGCGAGGCCAAGCCCATGGCCCACGTCACCATGCCGCCTAAGGTGTTGCCCACGGTGGCCACGCCGATGGCGGGCCAAAACAGGTGCGGGTTCAACTTCACCAGACCAAATACCGCCGGTTCTGAGCCCAGCGGCAACAAGGTCGCCGAGATAAATGACACCACAAAAACCGAGCTCAAACCGTATTCCGGCAGGGCGAGGAGGGTGAGCAGTGCGTTGAGCCAATCTTGCATCGGTGCGAGTGTACCCATCGAAACGGGTTTCAACTGCTGAAATATTAAGCAGTTAGAATGGGCCCCTCCCTGACTTTGCCACCCCTGTTGCCGCCTTTTTTAGGTGTCACAGTGACTTCCGTTTTTGCCATTGCTTCCATGAACATCGGTCCGTATTCGCTTGCCAACCCCTTTTTTGCTGCCCCCATGGCAGGGGTGACCGATCGGCCGTTTCGCCAGTTGTGCAAACGCTTGGGGGCGGGCTACGCGGTGAGCGAGATGGTGACCAGTCGCCCGGATTTGTGGAACACCTTAAAGACGTCGCGCCGGGCCAATCACGAAGGAGAGCCCGGTCCAATTGCGGTGCAGATTGCCGGCACCGAGCCGCAAATGATGGCCGATGCCGCCGCCTACAACATTGACCGGGGTGCCCAGATCATCGACATCAACATGGGTTGCCCGGCCAAGAAAGTCTGCAACAAGTGGGCGGGTTCGGCCTTGATGCAGGACGAGACCTTGGCCCTGTCCATCATTGAAGCGGTGGTGGCCGCCTGTGCACCGCGCCACGTGCCGGTGACATTGAAAATGCGCACCGGCTGGTGCCAAGCGGAGAAAAACGCGTTAGCGATTGCGCGCGCGGCTGAGCAGGCGGGCGTGCAGATGATCACCGTGCATGGCCGCACCCGAGAGCAGGGCTACAAGGGGCAGGCCGAGTACGACACCATTGCTGCCGTCAAGGCCGCTGTGCGCGTGCCGGTGGTGGCCAATGGCGACATCGATTCGCCCGAGAAAGCGCGTGAGGTGCTGGCCGTTACTGGCGCAGACGCCGTGATGGTGGGCCGAGCGGCCCAAGGCCGCCCTTGGATTTTTCGGGAAATCGCCCATTTCATGGCCACCGGTACGCATTTGGCACCGCCTTTGGTGGCGGAGGTGAAGCGCCTGCTGTTGGAGCACCTGCTGGATCACTACGCCTTGTATGGCGAGTACGCCGGCGTACGCACGGCGCGCAAGCACATTGGCTGGTATGTGAAGCCCCTGCCGGGCGGCGAGGCTTTTCGCGCCAGTATGAATTTGATGGAAGACTGCGAGCTGCAGTCGCGTGCCGTGGCCGATTATTTTGACGACTTAAACACACGAATGGATCGAATGCCGGACACGCTTGAATGGAATGTGAGAGACAGACAGGAACAGCAGAGGGAGGTTCTATGAGCAATAGGCACATTGAGGAGACCGTGCGCCACAGTCTGGAAGACTACCTCAGAGACTTGGGTGAAAGCGAGCCAGACGGCATGTACAACATGGTGCTGCAGGTGGTGGAAAAACCACTGCTGGAAATCGTCATGCGCCACACCGACAACAACCAGTCCAAGGCTGCGCAGTGGCTGGGGCTGAACCGCAACACCTTGCGCAAAAAACTGCTGGAGCACAAACTCATCACCTGACGGCGTCTTGTTCGTTGCAACATGATCCGCCCCCGCGCGCACCCGATTTTTTGACTTCAACTTGAAACTTGCACCCCCCATGAACGCACTTCTTTCTGTTTCCGATAAAACTGGCATCCTTGAACTGGCGCAGGCGCTGCACGCCCAAGGCATCAAGCTGCTGTCCACGGGCGGCACTGCCAAATTGTTAGCCGACAACGGCCTGCCGGTGACCGAAGTGGCGGAGATGACCGGTTTCCCTGAGATGCTGGATGGCCGTGTGAAGACCTTGCACCCCCGCGTGCATGGCGGCCTGTTGGCCCGGCGCGACTTTCCTGCCCACATGGCGGCGTTGGCCGAGCACCAGATTGACACGATTGATGTGCTGGTGGTGAACCTGTACCCGTTTGAGTCCACCGTTGCCAAGCCCGGTTGCACGCTGGAAGATGCCATTGAGAACATCGACATTGGTGGCCCGGCCATGGTGCGCAGCGCGGCCAAAAACTGGAAAGATGTGGCCGTGTTGACCGATGCGTCGCAGTACGCCACCGTGATCGCCGAACTCAAAGCCTCGGGCAAGGTGTCCGACAAGACCAAGTTCGCTCTGAGCGTGGCCGCGTTCAACCGCATCAGCCAGTACGACGGCGCCATCAGCGACTACCTGTCCGCCGTGCAGATCGGTGACGACATGCCCGCTGGCGACGCCGCACCCAAGCTGGATCTGTTCCCCGGTCAGGCCAATGGCCGCTTCGTCAAGCTGCAAGACCTGCGCTATGGTGAAAACTCGCACCAGCAAGCCGCGCTGTACCGCGACCTGTTCCCCGCGCTCGGCTCACTCGTCACGGCGGTGCAGTTGCAAGGAAAAGAGCTGAGCTACAACAACTTGGCCGATGCCGATGCCGCTTGGGAGTGCGTCAAAAGCTTCACGGAGACCGCTTGCGTCATCGTGAAACACGCCAACCCGTGTGGCGTGGCGGTGGGCACCGACCCCTTGAACGCGTACAGCAAAGCGTTTCAGACCGACCCGACCTCGGCGTTTGGCGGCATCATTGCCTTCAACCGCCCACTGGATGAGCAGGCCGCACAGCAAGTCGCGAAACAGTTTGTCGAGGTGCTGATGGCCCCAGACTTCACGCCTGAGGCGCTGGAAGTGTTCAAAACCAAAGTGAATGTGCGCATTCTCAAAATCAGCTTGCCCACCGGCGGCGACAGCGCTTGGGTCCAAGGTCGCAACGCCATGGACGTGAAGCGCATTGGCTCCGGCATGTTGATGCAAACCGCCGATAACCATGAACTGGCTTTGGCCGATTTGAAGGTGGTGACCCAAAAGCAACCTACCCCTGAGCAACTGCAAGACCTGCTATTCGCCTGGAACGTGGCCAAGTACGTGAAGAGCAACGCCATCGTCTTCTGCGCCAATGGCATGACCATGGGCGTGGGGGCGGGGCAAATGAGCCGACTGGATTCGGCCCGCATTGCCAGCATCAAGGCCCAGCACGCGAATCTGTCGCTCAGCGGCACGGTGGTGGCCAGCGATGCGTTCTTCCCGTTCCGCGATGGTTTGGATGTGGTGGTGGATGCCGGAGCGACTTGTGTCATCCAGCCGGGCGGCTCGATGCGCGATCAAGAGGTGATTGACGCCGCCGACGAGCGCGGCGTGGCCATGGTGTTCACCAACGTGCGCCATTTCCGCCATTGAGCCACCACGCGCACCCCTAAAAAAAGCGGCCTAGGCCGCTTTTTTTTATATCAAATCGGGCTCTAACCCATGGTGTATCTGCGCAAGACGCTCTTATTTCGATAGCAATTTAAAAACCTCGTTAGCAGCCGCCACGCTGGTCGCGATGTCTTCGTCGGTGTGCGCGGCACTCACAAAGCCCGCTTCGTACAAGGCGGGTGCGATATAGACCCCCCGGTCCAGCAAGCCGTGGAACAAGGTGTTGAAACGCGCGTTGTCCGTCGTCATGACGGTGGCGTAGTTTTGCGGCAAGGTGTCAAACAGAAAGAAGCCAAACATGCCGCCCTCGCTGTCGGTGCTGAATGGCACGCCGTGGGTATCGGCGGCGGCTTGAAGGCCACGGGTCAGGGCCTGGGTCTTGGCAGCGAGGGCTTCGTAAAAACCAGGTTTTTGAATCTCGCGCAAGGTGGCCAGTCCACAGGCGGTGGCCACGGGGTTACCACTGAGGGTGCCCGCTTGGTAGACCTTGCCCAACGGTGCCATTTGCTCCATGACCGCTCGCTTGGCCCCAAACGCTGCCAATGGCATGCCGCCGCCAATGACTTTGCCCATCACCGTCACATCCGGTGCAAAGCCGGGGATGAGTTGGGCATAGACACTTTGGGCACCGCCCAGAGCGACCCGAAAGCCCACCATGACTTCATCAAATACCAACAAAGCGCCATATCGGGTGCACAACTCGCGGCAACGCTTCATGAAGGGCACGGAGGTTCGCACAAAGTTCATATTGCCGGCAATAGGCTCAATCATCACGCAGGCCAATTCGGGACCGTGAATTTGAAAGGCCTCTTCGAGTTGCTCAATGTTGTTGTATTCCAACACGATGGTGTGTTGGACGACCTCGGCAGGCACCCCGGCGCTGGTGGCGTTGCCGAAGGTGGCCAAGCCAGAACCGGCTTTCACCAGCAAAGCATCGGCATGGCCGTGGTAGCAGCCTTCAAACTTGATGAATTTGCTGCGTCCGGTGGCACCCCGGGCCAGTCGAATGGCACTCATGGCGGCTTCCGTGCCCGAGCTGACCAAGCGCACCATGTCCATCGAGGGCATGAGTTTCAAGATTTCTTCGGCCAATTCCACTTCGCGCTCGGTCGGTGCGCCAAAAGAGAAGCCTTCCAGCACCGCAGACTGCACTGCTTCCACCACCGCAGGATGGCCATGGCCTAAGATCATTGGCCCCCAAGAGCCGATGTAATCAATATAGCGCTGGTCGTTGGCGTCCCAAAAGTAAGCGCCTTGTGCGCGCTTGACAAAGCGGGGCGTGCCGCCCACGGCTTTGAAAGCGCGAACGGGTGAGTTCACGCCGCCAGGAATCACCCGTTTAGCGCGTTCGAACAAGGCGAGGTTGCGGTCAATGTTTTGTGTCATGGGGGGTAGGGTCTAAAAATGAAATAGAGGTGGCTGGATTGCCTTCGGTGGGCTCTGCCTTGTCCTCGTCGGGCTGTGCCCAAAAAAGACGATCCGGCACGATATGGCCCATGCCGGGGCGAAAGCCCGCTTCGAGGCTGTGGTCCAAATAGCTCAAGGCTTCGCTGAACGCTTCGGTCATATCGCACCCACTGGCGAGTAGCGCGGCGAAAGCGGCGGACAGCGTGTCGCCTGCACCGGAAAAAACGGCTTCAAAACGCTCAAATTTTTCGCTGGCAACCACGGCTTGGGCCGAGGTCAAGACGTTGTCGATGAATTGGTCGGGCAGGGGAATGCCCGTGACAAAGGTGAAAGGCACGCCCAGCTCTTCGGCAGCGCGTGCGATGTCACGTGCGCTTGGTGCGCGCTCCATGCCCCACTCTGGCAGCAACCAACGCCACAACGTGCTGTGGTTGCCGATCAACACCGAAGTCTGCGGCAAGATCAATTCTTTGAAGGCGTCGAGGTAGATGTCTATTTGAACTTCGTCCCACCAAGATAAATTGGGCATGTAGGCGACGACAGGCAAGTCGGCGTAGTCGGCAGAGATGCCTGCAATCACCCCGAGATTTTCGCAAGAGCCCACAAAACCAACTTTGATCATGCGCACCGAGATATCTTCTAAGACGGCGCGCGCTTGCTCGGCGACAGCCTCGTCATCCAATGCAAAATGACCAAAGATGTCGGCTGTGTCGCGGGTGTAAGCCCCTGTCACCACCGGGACGGCATGTGCCCCCACCGACGCTATGGCCGTAATGTCTGCCGACAGGCCACCCGAGCCACTGGGGTCGCTGGCATTGAACACCAGAACGCAGGCCGGTTGGGCGTCGTGAGTCGCGTCGTCAATCAGTGGGGATGCTATGGGGGATTCCATGGGGGTTGCCTTCGTGTTTCTTAAGGCAGAATATCGCTGGCCGCTCGTTCAGTGCGGTACATTAATAAAAATGTGGACCTGCATCTCACCGTGCATTCTAATTGGAAGGCGTTTGACGTTGTGACAGAGATGAAAACTTGGATGTGCTTGATCTGTGGATGGATCTATGATGAGTCAACGGGCGATCCAGGCCATGGCGTCGCCCCTGGCACCGCTTGGTCTGACGTCCCCGTCAATTGGGTCTGTCCAGAATGCGGTGCTCGCAAGGAAGATTTTGAGATGGTAATCATCTAAGGCGCGATGTTTTTGAGCCCAGCAATCATTGTTCCCTATTGCCTGTACAGGAGTTGTAGCTTGTGACCCCACCCGTAACGACTTTTAAAGTGCTGGTCATCGACGACAGCAATACCATTCGCCGAAGTGCCGAGATTTTCTTGAAGCAAGGAGGTCATGAAGTCATTCTTGCCGAGGATGGTTTTGATGCGCTCGCGAAGGTCAATGATTGCCAGCCTGATCTCATTTTTTGCGACATTTTGATGCCGCGTCTAGATGGGTACCAAGCCTGCGCCATCATCAAACGCAATCCTAAATTTTCGGATGTTCCTATTGTCATGCTGTCCTCCAAGGATGGTGTCTTTGACAAAGCCCGAGGGCGCATGGTGGGTGCGCAGGATTATTTGACCAAACCGTTTACCAAAGATCAATTGCTGCATGCCGTGCAGGAGTTTGGTCATGTCATGCAAGGAATAAATTAATGGCGATTCATAAAGTACTGGTCGTAGATGACTCGAAAACCGAGTTGATGTACCTCACCAATTTGCTGCAAAAAAATGGGATGACCGTGCG
>JAGODZ010000178.1 GCA_017997975.1 Rhodoferax sp. | reverse complement strand
ACTTGGCCAGTGGTGCAGAAGTTCCAGAATATGTCATGGTCGAGGAGTCCTCATGAGTCGCAATAAACCCCCGTCAGAGCTGAGTGAGGCCATGGCGGCCCTGAAGCCCTATTTCAAACAGGCGGCGTTGTTCAGCCTGTTTGCCAGCCTGCTGGTGTTGGCACCCTCCGGCTACATGCTGGAGGTGTACGACCGCGTCGTCAACAGCCGCAGCCACATGACACTGGCCATGCTCACCGTGTTGGTGCTGTTTGCCTATGTGGTGATGGAGGTCCTGGAGTGGGTGCGCTCGGAGGTGATGCATGAGGCGAGCATGGCGTTTGACAAGCGCATGAGTGGGCGCATTTTTGCAGCCATTTTTGAGGCCAACCTCAAACGTCTGTCCGGCGGCACGGCGCAACCCATGAACGATTTCCGCACCGTTCGCGACTTTTTGCACGCGCCCGTTTTGCTGGCTTTGATGGAGGCCCCGGTGTCGCTGGTGTTTTTGGTGCTGATTTTTATGATCAGCCCGGTGCTGGGTTGGTCCGCCGTGGTGGCTGCCATTGTGCAAACGTTTGTCGGCTGGCTCAACGAGCGCAGCACCCAAGCCCCGTTGCTGGCCGCCAACCGCAGCGCCATTGCAGCGCAGCAATACGCCGATGGCACCCTGCGCAACGCCCAGGTGATTGAGTCGATGGGCATGCTGCGCGACATTCACGGCCGGTGGGTGGACAAGCAGCGTGAGTTTTTAGGTCTGCAGGCCACAGCCTCGGACCATGCCGGTTTTTACCAAGCTATTTCCAAATTTTTACAAAACCTCGTCAGCTCCATGCTGCTTGGCTTGGGTGCCTGGCTGCTGCTGCGCAATGAACTCAACGGCGGTGCCGCCTACATGATTGTGGGCTCGATCTTGGGTGGGCGTGTGCTGGCACCGTTGATCCAGATCGTGGCGCAGTGGCAAGCGGTGATCAATGTGCGTGACGCCTACAGCCGCTTAGAGCATCTGCTGGCCCAAGTGCCCAAGCGCCCGGAAGGCATGCCCTTGCCTGCCCCGCAAGGCCACCTGTTGGTGGAGGGCTTGGTGGCGGGAGCGCCTGGTGCCTCGGCTCCGATTTTGAAAGGCGTGAGCTTTGCGCTGCAACCGGGCGAAGTGCTGGCTGTGGTTGGCCCGTCGGCCTCCGGCAAAACCACCCTGGCCCGCATGTTGGTCGGCTTGTGGCCGGCGGTCAATGGCAAAGTGCGGCTGGACGGCGCTGACGTTCACACCTGGGACAAAAACGAACTCGGCCCCCATATGGGCTACCTGCCCCAAGGCGTCGAGTTATTCGACGGCTCGGTGGCTGAAAACATTGCCCGTTTCGGTGAGATTGATCAAGCCAAAGTTGAAGCGGCGGCCCGCTCGGTGGGGCTGCATGAGTTCATCCTGGCGTTACCAAAGGGTTACGACAACCCCGTCGGCCAAGAAGGTGCCATGTTGTCGGGCGGCCAGCGCCAGCGCGTCGGTTTGGCCCGTGCGATCTACGGTAACCCCGCCTTTGTGGTGTTGGATGAGCCCAACTCCAGTCTCGATGAGCAAGGTGACGCTGCCTTGGCCAGCGCCATTGCCCAACTCAAATCGCGTGGCACCACTTTTGTGGTCATGACGCATCGCACCAGCGTGCTCGGCGTGGCCGACAAGATGCTGGTTTTGCGCGACGGCCAAACCCAGATGTTTGGTCCGCGTGATGAGGTGCTCAAAGCGTTGAACGATGCCGCCAATCAAGCGCGCCAACCGGCTGCCCCTGCGGCTGCTGCACCCGCCGCCGCTTGATCACGGTTTGATGGATATCTAAATAATGAAAACACCTGACTTTTTTCTGCGCAGCGAACTCACCCAAACCCTGTGGGGGTTTCGGCGCGAGTTTGTCATCGTGGGTGCCTTCAGCATGGTCGCCAACGTACTCATGCTGGCCCCTACGTTGTACATGTTGCAAATTTATGACCGTGTGCTTCACGGTCAGAGCGAGGTCACCTTGCTGGCGATCTCACTCATCACCCTGTTCTTGTTCGCGGTGATGGCCTTTGCCGAGTGGATGCGCTCGCGTTTGTTGGTGGGCACGGGCCTGCGGCTGGACGAACAGCTCAGTACCCAAGTCTTCAACGCCAGCTTTGAGGCTCGCCTGAGCCAGTCGGGTGCCAGCCCGTCGCGCGCTTTTGGCGACTTGATTCAGATTCGGCAGTTTTTGACTGGCAACGGCGTTTTTGCGTTCTTTGATGCGCCTTGGGCACCCATCTACATGGCAGTGCTGTTCTTCTTGCACCCTTGGCTGGGCGTGATGGGCATTGTGTTTGCCCTGATTCAAGCTTCATTGGCTTGGTTTGGCCACCGTCACACCCTGGCCCCTTCTGAGGCGGCCGCCAAAGCGGGCGCTGAGTCCGGCAGTTTTCTGCAAAGCAAGCTGCGCAATGCCGAAGTGCTCGAATCCATGGGCATGGTGCGCAACCTGCAGGTGCGCTGGGCCCAGCGCCACCAAACGCATTTGGCGCGCAATGGCGACGCACAGCACCTCACCCACCGCCTCACGGCCATCAGCAAATTTCTCCGCTACACCCAACAATCCTTGTCGCTGGGCATTGGTGCCCTCCTAGTCATTGATGGTCAGTTGTCGCCTGGCGGCATGATTGCAGCCAACGTGCTCATGACCCGTGCACTCGCTCCCATCGACATGATCGTCGGCAGCTGGCGCCAGTTCATCGGCATGCGCTCAGCGTTTGACCGCTTAGAGACCTTGCTGAAAGACTACCCGGCCCGTGACCCCGCCTTCAAGCGGGTGGCCCCCAAAGGGCAAATGACGCTTGAAAACGTGGTGGCCAGCGCTGAAGGCCGAGTCACTCCTATTCTGAAAAATATCAATCTCAACACCCCTTCTGGCACCGTCACCGCCGTGCTGGGCCCTTCAGGCTCCGGCAAGTCCACGCTGGCGCGAGTGATGGTGGGAATATGGCCCGATGTATCGGGCAACGTGCTGATTGACGGCCTCCCCATCTCGGGCTGGAACCGTGTCGAGCTTGGCCCCCACATTGGTTACTTGCCGCAAGACATTGAACTGTTTGAGGGCAGTATTGCGGAAAACATTGCCCGCTTTGGCAAGGTGGACCCTGCTCAAGTGATTGCTGCGGCGCAAAGCGCCGGACTGCACGACATGATTTTGCGTTTCCCCAAGGGTTACGACACCTCCATTGGTGAGGCCGGTAACCTGCTCTCCGGCGGGCAACGCCAACGCATTGGCCTCGCCCGGGCCATTTACGGTAACCCGGTGCTCGTGGTGTTGGATGAACCCAATGCCAATCTGGACGACGCAGGTGAAGCTGCGCTGTACCAAAGCATTCACAAGCTCAAGGCGCAGGGCAGTACCGTGTTTTTGATCACCCATCGCCCTGGTGCGGTGTCCGTGGCAGACCGCATTTTGTTGCTTCGTGATGGTCAGGTACAAGCCGAGGGGCCTCGCGATGCGGTCATTGCCGCGCTGCAAGCCGCTGCCAAGCCCGCGCCCGCACCTACGCCGCCCTCACCACCCACCGGCGCACCTGCGCTGGGTGCAGCCTAGTCTGCGTCATCCTTTTATTTGTTGAGTCTATTAAGGCGAAACCTACTATGTCCCAAAATACTACCCCCCTCTCCAGCGCCTCCCCCTTGGACGCCACGGATGTTATTCCCAAAGAAACGGTTAATCACGCCGGTCGCTCGGCCCGCATCGGCCTGTGGGCGCTGGGGATCGGCTTTGGCGGCTTCTTGCTCTGGGCCGGCTTGGCCCCCCTAGACGAAGGTGTGCCAGGCCAAGGCATGGTCACGCTGGATACCAAAAGCAAAACCGTGCAGCATTTGACCGGCGGATTGATTAAAGAAATCTTAGTGGGCGAGGGCGATCACGTTCAGGAAGGGCAGCTTCTGATCCGCCTGGACGAGGCGGTGGCGCGCGCCAACTTTGAGGGCGCTCGCCAGCGCTACGTTGGCCTTCGCGCCATGGAGGGGCGCTTGTTGGCCGAACAGCGCAGTCAGTCCAAAATCAGCTTTCACCCCGATGTGATTGAAGCCAGCCAAGACCCGCAAATCCGCGAGGTGGTGCGCACCCAAGAGCAGCTGTTTGACTCCCGCCGTGCCGCTTTGCAGGCTGATTTGCAGTCCACTGAAGAAAGCATTCAAGGCCAACTCGCGCTGATACAGGCCTACGAAGGCATGATGGTCAACCGCAAAAACCAGCAGTCATTGCTGACCGAAGAGCTCAACAACACCCGCGGATTGGTGAAAGAAGGTTACGCCCCACGCAACCGTCAGCTTGAATTGGAGCGTATGGCATCCGAATCCAGTTCGGGTATTGTCGAGTTGCAGGGCAACACCCTGCGCGCCAAGCGGGCCGTGGCTGAACTGAAGCAGCGCATCATCGTGCGCCAGCAAGAGTACCGCAAAGATGTTGAGGCCCAGTTGGCCGAGGTCGGCCGTGAAGTCCCAGGTGACGAAGAAAAATACCGCGTCTCTAAAGGCGACCTAGGCCGTATCGCCATCAAGTCGCCTGCCACGGGGCAGGTTGTCGGTCTCGCCTTCCAGACCGTGGGTGGCGTCATTGGCCCCGGCCAAAAGCTCATGGACATCGTGCCTGAAGACCAAACCCTGTTGGTTGAGGCGCGCGTGGCGCCGCATCTGATTGACCGCGTCACCAAAGGTCTGCCCGTTGATGTGCGCTTTTCATCGTTTGCCCACACGCCGCAATTGGTGGTGCAAGGGAAAGTGGTCTCCATCTCAGGCGACTTGTTGGTTGACCAACATACGGGTGCCGGCTACTACCTCGCTCGCGTCGCTGTGACCGCAGACGGGTACAAAAAACTGGGCAAACGCCAGCTGCAGCCGGGCATGCCGGTGGAAGTGGTGTTCATCACAGGTGAGCGCTCCATGCTGACCTACCTGCTCAACCCACTGACCAAGCGTATTGCTGCGTCCATGAATGAAGAGTGAGAACCCTGATGCACACCCCCTCTAACTCAAAAAACCGGCAGGCCCCCTTCAAATGGCTCGCCGTGAGCAGTGCCCTGCTCGGGCTGTCCATGGCCGCCCATGGCATGGACTTGTTACAAGCCTTTGAAGCCGCACAGCAACAAGACGCCACGATATTGGCGGCACGCGCTGCGGCGGACGTGGAGCGTGAACGCTTGCCGCAGGCCAAAGCACAACTGTTGCCTAACCTGAACGCGGGCATGTCCCGCACCAACAACCAGCTCACCAGTGTGACCCCCAATTTTTTGGGTGTGGAGCAAACCACCAACACCAACTACCCCAGCAGCAATCAAACCCTCACTTTGCGCCAACCCCTGTTTCGCCCGCAACTCATGGCGCAGTACCGGCAGGCCCAGGCCCAGGTTGATGATGCCGATGCCGTGCTCCAGCTCGAAGAGCAAAACCTGGCCGTGCGCGTTAGCAGCGCCTACTTTGAAGCCATGTTGACCCATGACCAACTGGCGCTGGTCCTAGCGCAACAAGTGGCCTACACCACCCAGCTCGATGCTGCCCGTAAAACCTTTGAGGCGGGCTCAGGCACGCGCACCGACATTGATGAAGCCCAATCTCGGCTGGACATGAACCAAGCGTTGGAAATTGAGGCGCGACAAAACGTCACCTACACCCTGCAGCAGCTGCAGATGCTCGTTAATCAACCCATTGACAAACTCGCCACGCTGGACGTTGCCCTTTTGAGCTTAGAGTACCCTCAGCCCAACAACTTGGATGACTGGGCGGCACGCGCCGAAAACACAAGCCCGCAACTCCAATCTTTGAAATCGCGTGTTGATGCCGCTCGTGAGGAAACCAAGAAAGCCAATGCGGGCCACTACCCCACTCTAGACGCCATCGCGCAGTGGTCAGACAGCGAAAGCGAAAGCGTCACCAACACCAGTTCGCGCTACACCAACCGATCTTTTGGTTTTCAACTCAATATCCCCTTGTTTGCGGGGGGCTACGTCAACTCCCAAGTGCGCCAGAGTTTGGCGGGTGTGGAGCGGGCTGAACAATTTCTAGAAGCCGGTCGGCGAGATCTGAAAATGCGTGTTTTCAAGGAATTCCGAGGCGTCGCTGAAAACGTTCCCAAAATCAAAGCCTTGGAGCAAGCCTTGCGCTCCGCTGATCAACTGGTATTGTCCAGTCGCAAATCCTTTCAAGCGGGTAGCCGCACCGTGATCGACATCTTGAACGCCGAGCAACAGCGTGTGGTCGTGCAGCGTGACTTGGCCCAAGCGCGCTATGTGTACCTGATTTCCAAAATCAAACTACTCGCGCTGGTGGGTGAGGCCGACGTCGGGGCTGTTGTTTCAATCAACGCCATGCTGCGAAACTGATTTTCATCTTTGCCAACCCAAACCGTGCTTCTGTGTTGAGGCACGGGTACCTTGCCTGAAGGCAGGTTAGCAAGCCAACAGCAAGACGTTCAAGCCGGCTAGGTTGGCATCGGCAATACCCACCACCTCAATCACCATGTCCGCCGGAGTATTGGCTTGAGCGCCCCGGTGCAGATACACCCTGTGATCGAGGGGGTGCCAACCCATGGACTCGGCCTCGATTTCTTTGAGCTCTCGTGAGAAATCACTGTCGTTGGTATTGATCATTGGTCCATCACTGAGTTTGCAGTGCAAGGGTAATCGTGACCTCTTTCAAGGGCACATTGGCGAAGCCGTTGACCGTGCTTGTCTGTGCCGCAGCGATGGCGTCCACAATGTCCATGCCTTGCACCACTTTGCCGAAAACCGCATAGCCGGGGTTGCTCTCGCTTTGGTAGTCCAAGGAAACGTTGTCCACCAAGTTGATGAAAAACTCTGAAGTGGCCGAATTAGGGACAGACGTTCTGGCCATGGCCAACGAGCTCCGGCTGTTCAGCAGGCCTTTATTGGATTCCAGTGCAATGGGGGCGAGTTGGCCGGGCTTCTTTACTAGGCCAGTGGTATAACCCCCGCCCTGTGCGACAAAGCCCGCAATCACACGATGAAACAGCGTGCTTCTGTAATAACCACTGCCCACATAGGACAGAAAGTTATTGACCGTCGCAGGCGCTGCCGATGGGTTGAGTTCCAC
>JAGODZ010000026.1 GCA_017997975.1 Rhodoferax sp. | reverse complement strand
AGGCGGCATTCAGACTGCCAGTAACGGGGTCTTCGTTCACGCCCATGGCGGCGCAAAATGCGCGCACCTCCATCATGGGGGTCAACGCTTCGCTGCGCGGGCCAAAAGCACGCGCCTCCCGGTTCGAGCGCGCTATTAAAAACGTAGCTTCTTGCGCAGTCTCTATGCCGGCTACGCCCACTTTTTGCCCCAAATTGTTGAGGGACAGGTGGTTGGGTTTGAGTTCCAGCACGGTTTGGGGAGAGTCCAGCAGCAAGCCCAGAAAAACAGGGCCATTCTCCAGCAGTTGGGCAGCACGAATTTGAGGGAGCTTGAGGCCCAAGGCAGCCGCCACTCGCGCCAGCAAGGCCGGGACGGGCTGGCTGCGCTTGAGCGGGGGGGCGGCAAAGGTCAGACGGGTGCCATCACGGCGAATTTTGACCAATCCCCCCGGCGATTCTTGCACGATGACGTTCGCATTTTTAGGTATTCCACCCGCCTGCAGCCACGCGTGGCAACTGCCCAGCGTGGGGTGTCCAGCAAAGGGCAGCTCACTGTGGGGCGTGAAGATGCGCACGCTGTAGTCGGCCCCTTGAGCGGCCGCAAGCGGGCTGGGTGGGCCCAGAAACGTGGTCTCAGACAGGCAGGTCCAGTGCGCAAAATGCTGCATCTCGGCGTCGCTCAGGTCCGAGCCGTCCATCACCACGGCCAAGGGGTTGCCCAAGTAAGGCACGGCGGTGAAAACATCCACTTGTTTAAAAGGCCGCTGGGTCATGGGTGGGCTCTGTCAGTGGGTGGCCAGGGGCTCACGCGGTGGCCAAGCTGGCGCGGTAGTTCTTCAAAGCCACCGCCAAGGAGGCGACGCCTTGGTGAATTTCGTCCACGCTGGGCGTGACGAACGAGAGGCGCAGCGTGCGTGGGTCGCCTTGGTTGGCGTAAAAAGGCGCACCGGGCACAAAGGCCACGTTTTGCGCCACAGCAAACGGCAGCAAATCGACCGCGTTCATGCCCTTGGGCAAGCGCGCCCACAGAAACATGCCACCGGCTGGGGTGTTCCACGTCAGCGTCTCTTCTGGGTTGCCGCTTGGCATTTCGCGCGCCAAGGCCCCCAACATGGCATCACGTTGCGACTTGTAAAGCGCGCGAATAGTGGGTACATGGCGGTCTAAAAAGCCGTCTTTCATGACCTCGGCAATCAGGCGTTGGTTAAAGCCGGGGGAGTGCAGGTCAGCCGCTTGTTTGGCTTGCAGCAGTTTGGGGTAAATGGCTTTGGGTGCCACCACAAAGCCCAAGCGCAGGCCGGGGGCCAGCACTTTGGAGAACGAGCCCAGGTAGATGCAGCCTTCGGGGTTGCGGGCTGTCAGCGGTGCGGGGGGCGGGGTGTCAAACCACAGATCGCCGTAGGGGTTGTCCTCAATCAACGGCAGGTTCAGGCGCGCGGCTTCTTCGCTCAAAGCGGCGCGGCGGGCCTCGGACATGGTGCGCCCGGTGGGGTTTTGAAAGTTGGGCAGCACGTACAAAAAGCGAGCACCGTCGGCCTTGGCACGCAGGTCGTCCAAGTCAATGCCGTCACTGTCGTTGTCCACACTCACCACATCGGGTTCCATCGGGGTGAAGGCCATGACGGCCCCTAAGTAGGTGGGCGACTCGACCAAGATTTTGCTGCCCGCATCGACCAGCACCTTGGCCACCAAGTCCAAGCCTTGCTGCGAGCCGGTGGTGATCAGCACTTGGGCCGGGTCCACGCTCCAAGGCAGCATGTCGGCCACCATCTGGCGCAAGGGGCCAAACCCTTCGCTGGCGGCGTACTGCAGGGCGCCGTTGGGATCGTCTTGCAGCACTTGGGCGCAGGCGATGGCAAATTCTGAAACCGGGAAGGTCTTGGGCGAGGGCAGGCCACCGGCAAAACTAACGATGCCGGGCTTCTCTGTGACCTTGAGGATCTCGCGGATCACCGAGGGGTTCATTTTGGCGGCGCGTGCGGCCAGGGTCCATTGCGTCATGGCGGTTCTCCGAAGGGGTGTGAAATAACAGTGTGCAGATTGTGCCCGGCTCGCGCGCCGGCGTTGGGCGGGGGGTTAAGCCGGGCGGGCCGGTGCGACGGAGCGGGTGGCGTAGCGTTTGCCCACAAATACGGTGGTGCCCACGGCCAAGGCAAAGCCCACGGTGACCATGCTCAGTGATTCACCCAGCAGGGGAACGGCAGCCAAAATGCTGAAAAAAGGTTGCATCAATTGCACTTGGCTCACTTTCATGGTGCCCCCCAGTGCCAAGCCCCGAAACCACGCAAAGAAGCCCGCCCACATGGAAAACACGCCCACATAACCCAGCGCCAGCCAAGCCGAGGTGTTCACCGGCTGCTCGGGCCAAGTGAGCAAGGCGCCGGGCAGGGTGATGGGCAGGGCAAACACACACACCCAGCAAATCACCCGCTCGGCACCGAGTGACGGGGTGACCTTGGCACCGTAAACATAGCCCAGTGAGGCACACACTACCGCGCCCACCAGCAGCAGGTCGGCCCACTCCAGGCTCAAACCATTCCCCCCGTGCAACTGGTGGGCACGAAACACCGAAAACCCCGCCACGAGCGCTGCACCTATCCCCGCGCTGACCCAAAACCCCAGTTGCGCCCGCTGGTGCATCACCCACGCCGCCATGGCGGCGGTGGCCAGTGGCAACAACGCCAGCACCACGGCGGCGTGGCCGGAGGTGACTTGGCGCAGCGCAAAACCCAGCAGCAGGGGAAAACCAATGGCATTGCCCAGCGTGGCCATGGCGAGTGGCAGGCGCTCGTGCCGGGTAGGCCAACGCGAGCGGGTCAGCAGCAGAAAAACAATCGACAAGGCCCCGGCCAGCGTCGCGCGGCCCAAGGTGACAAACCAAGGCGACATCTGTGGCGCATCAACCGTGCCCGTGGCCAGCCGGGTCATGGGCAGCGTGACCGCAAAAATGGCCACCCCCAGCAGGCCCAACCAAAGGCCTTTGCGAACATCGTGAGGACTGGGGTTCATGGGGCGATGGAGGCGGGTGAGGGGCTCAACGCCCACGCGGCGGCGCTCAGGGCGTGCAGTCGGGTGGTGTCAAACAGAGGCAGGGTGCCGTGCTGCGGCTCAACCAGCAAGCTGATTTCAGTGCAGCCCAAAATGATGGCTTGCGCGCCTTGCGCCTGCAGGCTGTCAATGATGCGCAGGTACGTTGTCCGTGAGGCGGGCTTGACCTCGCCGAGACACAGTTCCTCGTAAATGATCTGGTGCACCAAGGCGCGGTCGTCCGCATTGGGGGTCAGCACCGTCAAACCGTGGTCGCATTCCAAGCGTTGGCGGTAAAAGTCCTGCTCCATCGTGAAGCGCGTGCCCAACAAGCCCACGGTGGTGTAACCGGCTTCTCGAATCGCCTGCGCGGTGGGGTCGGCAATGTGCAGCAGCGGGATGTGCACGGCCGCTTCAATCGCAGGGGCCACCTTGTGCATGGTGTTGGTGCACAGCACCAGCCCCTCGGCCCCCGCGCGTTCCAAGGATTGCGCCACGTTGGCCAACAGCGCCCCCGCCGCCGCCCAGTCGCCCGCGCGTTGCAGCCGCTCTACCTCGTGGAAATCCACGCTGTACAACAAGAGCTTGGCAGAATGCAGCCCGCCCAAAGCGCGTTTCACCGCCTCGTTGATTTCACGGTAGTAGGGCACGGTGCTTTCCCAGCTCATGCCGCCAATCAGGCCAATGGTTTTCATAGGGTGTTCTTTGTGGTCGTTTTAAAAAGTGGCCATCCAGCCTGCCGTCACCACCAACACGAGGGCCATGGTGCGGTTGAACCAGCGCAGGCGCCGTGCCGTGCCATCAGGGCCGTTCAGCCAGTCGCGCAGCAGCGAGTTCATCAGCGCATAGGTCAGGTTGCTCACCAGACCAAAAGCCATCATCAGCGGCAGAATCACGGCAAAACGACGGGTCGCATCGTCATGCCCGGCCAGCCCACCGGCGCGGGCAGCACAAAGCGCAACGACTTTTTGAACCCCAACTTAGCGGCCAAGGCGGTGGACAGCGTGGTGTTGGGGCCAGGCGTGAAGCTGGCGGCGGTGGCAAGAATCAGCAGGGCGCTGAGCTCGGCGGTGTTCATCGGGGGTGGCAGGTTCATGGAAGTGACTTTATAGTTAAAAACAGCACACTAGCAGTACAGTTTCAAAGACAATTTTTTGATCTGTACTGCCGCTTTCTTCAACACACTGAACCCACACAGACCCCGCCATGCTCATGAAAACCGCGTCGCAATCATTGACTCAGCAATTGGCGGAGCGCATGGCCGAGCGCATTCGCACCGGCCTGCTGCTGCCCGGCGCGCGGCTGCCGTCAGTGCGCCAATGTGCGCTGCAGCAAGAGGTCAGCCCCTCCACCGTGGTGGCGGCCTATGACCAGCTGCTGGCGCAAGGCTGGGTGGAGGCGCAGAAAAACCGTGGATTTTATGTAAGAAAAAAGGCGCTAGACCACGTCAATCCTGCGCAAGTAGCTATTAAAAAAGGAGTGATTTCAAGCGCTGTGCCTCCTGCGCGTGAGGCGCTTTTGGTGCAGCAAGTGCCGGTGAATGCCACGGCCTTGATTCGCGGCATGTTCCACCCGCACAGCGACAAGCCGCAGCCTGGCATGGGGGTGTTTCCTGCCGATTGGCTGGAGACGAGTTTCATGGCCACGGCGGTGCGCAAAGTGACCAGTGTGCGCTCGTTGCAGGCGCTGTCGCTGCACTACGGTGAACCGGCCGGTGACGTGGGGCTGCGCCAATCACTGGCTCAGAAGTTGGCCACCTTGAATGTGCCCTCCAGTGCCTCGCAAATCATCACCACCGTGGGGGCCACGCATGCGCTGGACATCGTGAGCCGCACCCTGTTGCGCGCGGGCGACTATGTGATGGTGGAAGAGCCTGGCTGGGCGATTGAGTTTGCCCGTCTTAGCGCCTTGGGCATGCGCATTTTGCCGGTGCCGCGTGGCCCCGAGGGCCCTGATCTGCAAGTCATGGCCCGCTATTGCGAATTGCACCACCCCAAGCTCTTCGTGAGTGTGAGTGTGTTGCACAACCCCACGGGCTACTGCCTCACTCCGGGCAGTGCGCACCGCGTGCTGCAATTGGCCCACGCGCATGACTTTCACATCGTCGAAGACGACACCTACAGCCACTTGGCCCCCGACCACACCACCCGGCTGTGCGCGCTGGATGGTCTGCAGCGCACCATCTATGTCAGCGGCTTTGCCAAAATTCTGGCCCCCGGTTGGCGGGTGGGCTATTTGGCCGCGCCGCCCGATTTATTTGAGCGCTTGTTAGACACCAAGCTGCTGGCCACCCTCACCACGCCCGCCTTGCTGGAAAAAGCCTTGGCGTGGTGCATTGACCAAGGGCAACTGCGCCGCCACGCCGAGCGCATTCGCACCCGGCTCCATGTAGCCCGGGCCCGCAGCGTCAAACTGGCTTTAGACGCCGGTTGCCAGTTTGCCGCGCCACCGGCAGGCCTCTTTGGCTGGATCGACACCGGGGTGGACACCGACTGGCTGGCGCAGCGCCTGTTGGACGAGGGTTACTTGCTGGCCCCAGGGGCCTTGTTTCATGCCTCACGCCAACCCGGCACGCTGATGCGCATCAACTTCACCACCACGCAGGACGCCCAGTTCTGGCAGGTGTTCACTCGCATTCGTGCGCAGGCTTGAGGCGATGACCTGTCGCCGTAGACCGACTCAAGCAGCGGGGCGTCGAACTGGTGCGTCGCTGCGATCGAATCAATGGTCGCGTGAACAGCTGGCGGACCGATCGGCAAAGCCTGTGACGTGCCTGCGCTTTTCGATGCCATACTTGGCCGCCTATGGGCGACTCCCCGTTCGTTTTGAGTCATTTTCATCCTCTTATTTTTTGCGCGAGGCTTTATGAACGCAGTGTTGGACAACCGCTCTCTCTCGCAGGAATGGCAGGCATGGATTGTGGAGAATTTGGCCCGTGGTTGCTCGGTGACCTCCCTGACAGAGCGCATGGTGCTGAACCATTTCGACGCAGCTGTTGCCCGTGAAAGCATAGCGCGCGCCCTGCACGATGCGACATCTATTGCCCCGTATGGGTACGAAACGTCGCGCTTCCCCGCGACGGGCAATGTCATCCACACCCCCGATCGCAACGTTCGCGTGAGCGCGCGGGTGTTCAAGCCCGTGGTGGCCGTATTGGACGATTTGTTGAGCGCAGAGGAGTGTGATGAGCTCATTCGCCTGTCGCGCATCAAGCTCAAGCGCTCTACCACCGTGGACCCCGTGAGCGGCCAAGAAACGGTGATTAAAGCGCGCACCAGTTATGGCGCATTCTTTGCGGCCAATGAAACAGAGTTCATCGCCACATTGGAAAAACGGATCGCGGCCGTCATGCATTGGCCTGCTGAAAATGGGGAAGGGCTGCAAATTCTCAACTACCAAGTGGGCGCTGAATACAAACCCCACTACGACTATTTCCCTCCTGCCGATCCCGGCAGCGCGGCGCACTTGGCCAAGGGCGGGCAGCGGGTCAGCACCTTGGTGATGTACCTCAATGACGTGCAAGCTGCTGGTGAAACCACGTTTCCTGAAGTCGGCCTATCGGTGACGCCCAAAAAAGGTTCTGCCGTTTATTTTGAGTACTGCAACAGCAAGGGCCAAGTCGATCCCTTGTCACTGCACTGCGGCGTTCCGGTGGTGGCGGGTGAAAAATGGATCGCCACCAAATGGATGCGACAAGGGCGTTACGAATAACCCCCTGGCCGAATGGCACTTACTTAAACGCTATGCGTGCGGTTTCAGCAACCCCCTGCGTTCAGGATGATGGGTGTTTTAGGCCTGTATCCCTTGCTGTACTTGCGTTGCTCGCTATCGACGATGTAGCAATTTTTGCGCTGTAACCCCCATTCTCACCCCCAACCCCAACCCCTCTCCCGCCCTGCCGGGCGGGGCGGGGCGGGAGAGGGGTTGGGGGCTAGCAGCCGTATGTGGCCGCGTGTTGGAAGGGGATGAGTTCACCGTGAGCCGCCAACTTTCAAAGTGACTTTCAACATCCCCGTTGTAGGTCAGGTTAGCCGAAGGCGTAACCCGACTCAGACAGCGCCATTTCCCTTAGGCCTTCAGGACGCCGCCGTCACGGCGGGGTTGAGGTCTTGCCGAGTTTGAAGAAGGCTGCCTTCCCTGGCCTATCGTTTGTGGCATGGGGCAGAGCATTCATTCCAATTCAGAGCGGAAGGTCTGACCGAGCTCAGCGCTTGCGGCCCCTTTCCGGTGCCATACTTGGCTTCCTGCCGTTGAATTCCCTGTCTGCTCATTTCAAAGCCATCTGACCACTGACGATATGCCTGAACAATCAACACCTCGAACGCCCGAGCAAGAGCTCCTTTCGCAGCGGGCACTGTTGCGAACCGTCATCGACGAAAACCCCAACATCATTTTGCTCAAGGACTGGAACGGCAAGTTCTTGCTGGGCAACCGGGCCTTGGCCACGCTGTACGGCACCACGCCCGAAGGTCTGTTGGGCAAAGACGATGGGGCGTTCAACCCCAATGCGGAACAGGTGGCGTTTTTCTTGGAAAACGTGCGTGACGTGATGCGGCGCTTTGAGATGGAGGTGGTGTTTGAAGAGTCCACCACTGTGGCGACCGGCGAGGTGCGCTACTTCCAATCCATTAAAAAGCCGCTGCGCGATGCTGACGGCAACTTGCAAATACTGGTCATTGCCACCGACATCACCGAGGTGCGCGTCGCCCAGTTGCGCGCCGAAGAGAGTGAGCTGCAGCTGAAGTACGCCATGGAGGCCACGGGCGAGGGCGTGTGGGACTGGGATCTGGCCACAGGCGTCGTTCGGCACAACGCCCGTTGGGCGGAGGTGTTGGGGCTGGACATGGCCTGCCTGAGCAACTCGGTGGAAGAGTTCTCGGCATTGCTGCATCCCGAAGACAAGCCCGAGGTCATGCAGGCACTGGAAGCCTGTCTGGCGCGCCAGGGGCAATACCGGCACGAGCACCGCATGATCCGCCCCGATGGCCGAGAAATTTGGGTGCAAGACCGGGGTGACGTGGTCGAGCGCGATGCCGAGGGCAAAGCGGTGCGGTTTGTGGGCAGCTTTTCTGACATCTCGGACCGCAAGGGCACAGAGCGTTTACTCATCGAGGCGCGCAACCGCGCCGAGGTGCTGAACGAGGAGATGACGCAAACCTTGCAGTTGGTGCGCGATATGGCCCGCGATGCCATGAACGCCAACCGCTCGAAAAGCGAGTTCTTGGCCAACATGAGCCACGAAATCCGCACACCGATGAACGGCATCATTGGCATGACCCAGCTGTTGCTGGATTCGGCGTTAACCGATGAGCAACGCAGCCATGCCAAGGCCATTGAAGCCAGCGGGGAGGGCTTGATGGCCATCATCAACGACATTTTGGATTTTTCAAAGATCGAGGCGGGCAAGCTGGAGCTGGATTCGGTGGACTTTGATGTACACGCCTTGGTGGCTGAAATTGAAGGGCTGGTGGGTCCACGCGTGCGTGAGAAGAAGCTGAGTTTTCAGGTTCGTTTGGGCAGCGACGTGCCGCGTTGGCTGCAGGGGGCCAAGCAGCGCATTCGGCAGGTGTTGCTCAATTTTGTGTCCAATGCCATCAAGTTCACGCACCGGGGTTTGGTGGTCATTCAGGTGACCGTGGTGCCAGATGCTGCGGGTGATTTGCGTGTGCGGTTTGAGGTGCAAGACTCGGGCATTGGCATCGCCCCGGCTGACCAGTTGGAACTGTTTCAGCCTTTCAAGCAGGTGGACTCCTCCAACAGCCGCCAGTACGGGGGCACGGGGCTTGGGTTGTCTATTAGCAAGCGTTTGGTGTTGCTGATGTCGGGGCAGATTGGGGTCAGCAGCACCCCCAATCAAGGTTCGACGTTCTGGTTCGAGCTGCCCCTGAACGCGGTGGTCATGTCGGCCGACGCACCCGTGGCGGTGCCAAGCGTTGACTTAGCCCCAGGCGCTGGCGTGCCTGCGCCCGCACCCGAGCGCAGTGGGCTTTCGGTGCTGCTGGTGGAAGACAACGTTGTTAACCAAACGCTGGCGCGTGCCCTGTTGAAACGCATGGGGCACACGGTTACATCGGTGAACAACGGCCAGGAAGCCGTGCAGGCGGTGGCCGTGCAAGCGTTTGATATCGTTTTGATGGACTGCCAGATGCCGGTGATGGATGGGTTTGAGGCCACGCGCCGCATCCGTGCGGGTGAGGCGGGTCAAGCGCAGGCGGGCGTGCCCATTGTGGCCATGACGGCCAACGCCATGGTGGGCGACCGGGAACTTTGTCTGGAATGCGGCATGAACGATTACGTCACCAAACCCATTCAGGTGCCGCTGCTCAAAGAAGCCATTGCACGCTCGGCCAGGCCCGCAACGCCTGCTTCTTCGCCTGCGCCTAACGTGGAGTGAGGGCAAAAACTCTTATAATTTGCTATTAAAAAGATAGCTATTGGCGCAGGCTGTAGTAGGGCTAGAGGCCTAAAAGTCATAAAAATGTGAGTGGTGCGCAGACCGCTCAAGCAAACGCACACTACCGCCATGGCACACCGTGGCGGGTTCACGCCATCTCACGCCGGATTGAACTCAATCCCATTCCCCAAGGTGCCCATTGACTGCCAAGTTAGCCTGCCACCTTGGCAGATCAGGCCCAACATTGGCCTATTAGTCCAAGTCAATTCTGGTATTTAACCTGGATCACGCGCCGACAGGCTTGAATTCATTGGGTTTTCTGATGGCAGCGGGGTGGCATAGGTCTTGCAATGCGACAGGGGGCTGACACTTCACCGACACAAGGATGCCCCCATGTTTGAACTGCCCGACGCACTGTTGCTCGCCCGTATCCAGTTTGCGTTCACGATAAGTTTTCACTTTCTGTTCCCCGCCATCACCATCGGTTTGGCCAGCGACTTGGCGGTGCTGGAGGGCGTGTGGCTCAAGACCGGCCGCGAAGACTACATGAACCTGTTTCGCGACTGGATCAAGATTTTTGCGCTGGTGTTTGCCATGGGCGTGATGCTGTTTGGCATGAAGCGCGTGGGCAAGGGCTTGCACTTTACCGCCACCTTGATGGTCGCCCTGGGCCCCTTCGCGTCGGCGTTCTGGATTTTGTCAGTCAACAGCGGGATGCAGACCCGCAGGCTACGCGATCAACGCCAACGGTCAGTTCATCTCTGCGGGCAACTGGTTGGCCATCATCTTCAACCCCAGCTTTCCCGACAGGCTGCTAGTATCACTGTTCTGCTGGCCGTGGCGCTGGTGCTGCGTTGGGTTCTGAAGCCCTGAGCACCAAGGCGTAGATCATTTTTCACCTATAAAAAACGACAGGAGACACCCATGAAAGACATCCCCCACACGCCATCCATCGACGCCACGCGCAGACGGTGGCTGCAAGCCTTGGCAGCGACCCCTGTGATTGCGGCTGCTGCGGTGCCTGCGCCCGCCAAAGCAGCTATTAAAACCAGTGCCCACATTGTGATTGCTGGCAGTGGCTTGGGTGGTATTTCGGTGGCCAACCGGCTCTCGCAAATGCTGGATGGCGCAAAAATCACCATCATCGACCGCAAGGAAGAACACAACTACCAACCGGGCTATACCTTGGTGGCCACCGGCGTCTGGCCGGTCAGCAAAGTGCGTGACCGCAACGCCGATTACCAGCCCGCAGGCATTGAGTGGGTCAAAGACATGGTCGCAGGCTTTGATCCGGCGGCCAACACGGTCATTACCGCCGGCGGCCAGCGCATCGGGTATGACTACTTGGTCGTTGCCACCGGCGTGCATTTGGATTACGCGCAGATTGAGGGCATGGATGTGGCGGCCATCGGGCGCGAAGGCATGACCAGCGTCTACCCCAGCCCTGAGGCGGCACAGGCCACTTGGGCGGCCATGCAAACCTTCACCGCCAAAGGCGGCCAAGCGGTGATGACGCTGCCAGCCACGCCGCTCAAATGTGCTGGCGCACCGCTGAAGATGAGCTTCATGCTGCGCGACAGGCTGCTCAAGGCCGGCACGCTGGGCGCATCAAAAATTAGCTTTCAATCGGCGCTGGGCAATGTGTTTAGCGTGAAGGTGGTCAACGACAACGTGCTGGAGCGGTGGAAGGCGCTGGGCATTGATGTCGAGTACTCGCGCAAGCTCACCGCCATCGATATCGGCGCACGCCGCGCCACCTTTGCCTCGCCAGAGGGCCTGAAGCAAGAGATGCCCTACGACTTCATCCACGTGGTGCCGCCCATGCGCGCGCCTGACGCGGTCAAGAACAGCGACCTGTCTTGGAAAGAAGGCCCCTTTGCCGCAGGCGGCTGGCTAGAGGTGGACAAGAACACGCTGCAGCACCGCCGCTTCTCCAACGTGTTTGGCATCGGCGATATCAATGGCACGCCGCGTGGCAAGACCGCTGCGACGATCAAAAAGAGCGCACCGCTGGTGGCGCACAACTTGGTGCAAGTGATTGCCGGACGCCAAGCCGATGAGATCTTTGACGGCTACACCTCTTGCCCACTCATCACCCGCGAGGGCTCGGCCATGCTGGTGGAGTTCGACTACGAAGGCCGCCTGACCCCATCGCTGCCCATGATTGATCCGCTGCAAGACAGCTTCTTCGCTTGGCTAATGAAGGTTCGCATGCTCAAGCCCGCTTACATGGCAGTGCTCAAGGGCCGGGTCTGAGAGCGCACCCTGCGCGCGCAAAAAATACCCCGCAAAACAACAACACAAGGAGAAAAAAATGTACGAAATTTGGCTGATGCTGAACATCATTTGGGAGGTCGCGCTGACCATTTGGCCACTGCTGTTGGCGGGTGCGGTGGTGTGGCTCGTCCTACTTGGTACCGCTTGGCGGCAAGACGGCCGGCAGTGGCGTGCGGGTCTGTGGCCCGCATTGGTCATCGGTGCCGCAGTTGCCGTGGTGGCCGCGCTGCTGCTGCCAAGCGCCATTGGCTCTACCCTGTCGGACATGGGTTACTGGGTCGATTGGGGTATGTTGCTGGCGCTGTCAGCAGGCGCGGGTGCGGTGGTTGCGGCCTTTGCTTGGCCGCTGCTCGCGCGGCGTCGTAGACGTGTGGGAACCTGAGTCACGTGAAATAACTGCCATGCCGCACGGGGCAGGCGATCCCCGCACTGGGCCACACCACAAACGACGAGTCCTTGGCATGGGTGCGGAGGCCTTCTGCGGGTTTTGACCGCACCCACCGCCACTCAACCTTCTCTGAAAAAACCACCATGACTTTGACAACACCCCACGGCACCTCTTGGGCCTGGCGCAGGCTCGCCTTGCCAGCCCTGTTGTGCGCCGCCGTTTTTTCCGTGCACTTGCCAGCGGCGGCAGCGCCACTGGGCGCAGGGTCAACACTCCCTGCCTTCACACTGAACGACCAGCATGACAAGCCCATCGTCATCGCGTCTGACACCCGTTGGGTGCTGTTCGCGAAAGAGAAAGCGGTCAGCGATATGGCCACTGCCGTGCTGTCGAGCGAGCCCGCCGGTGTGATGGGCCGCACGCACTTGGTCTATGTGGTTGATATCAGCGCCATGCCCGCGCTCGTCACGCGCCTATTCGCGCTGCCCAAGCTGCGCGAGCTCCCGTTTTCGATCGCCCTCGTGCGCGAGGCCGCCGAGGTCGCCCAAGTGGCCGACCTGCCCCACCAACCCGGCACGGCCACGCTGCTGCGTCTTGAGCGTGGGCAGATTGCGCAAGTCGCCGCAGTGCGCAGCGCCGACGAACTGCGCCGTGCGCTGGAGCTAGGGGTTGCACCGGCCAAGACCGCTCCTTGACTTCGGATTGATCTGCTTTTCAAGTTCTTTGGCTCTCGTGTTCACGGTTTCTCAGTCGCAACTCACCACTGCCGCTTTGTTGTCGATGGCACTGGCATCGAGCGTTTTCACTTTAACCCGCTGGAGCCTGCGTTGAGGTTGAATATGGAAACAGTCGAGTTAACGCTGGCACCCCCGGCGATGGGGTGCGTCTTGGCGCAATCGGTGTCAGTGAGCGGCTAATGAGCGGTCAATGCTCTGTCGCATCAGTGTGTGGGTCAGGGGTGGACGAGCCCGGCGCAGCACTCACACCAGCAGCAGGCCTTTGGCTGGGCGCAGCCAGGCGTTACCCAGGGCACGCAACAAGGCCAAGTTGACGCCCTCCAACGCCATGTGGTGACGCTGGCACAGGGCCCGAGTGGTCTCGCCTGGGGGGCATTCCAGTGCGGTGGCGACGTCTAGGTAAGGCAGGTACGGACCTCCTTGGTCCAGAATGGCCGAGCTGATGCGAGTAGGCAGAGGCAACCGTCCCAGCGCTTGGCCCAACGGTTCACCCAGTACCAAGTCGATTTGTGACATGAGTCCGCACAGGTACACCTCGCGGTGTAAATTTTCGCTTTCGCCGGCATCCATCAGCTGCTCCATCAAGCTGGCGCGCATCACCAGCGCGGTGCGTGGCGGTTGCAGGTTCAAGTCGCTGGAGCCACGGGGCAGCTGGGCGAGCAGCCAAGCGCGCAGTTTGCTCAGGCCCAGCACCATCAGGCCGTGGCGCAGGGACTCAATGTCCGCGCGCAGGCCCACGGCCGCTGAGTTGGCGTAGCGTAAAAAACGATAGGTGAGCGTGGGTTCCTCGCTCAGCATCTGCTCGATGTGCTCAACCGAGTCGTCTGCATGAATGGCTTGCACCATGGCGGCAATGGCACGTTGGCTGGGTTGCATCTGTTGATTTCGGTAGCCATGCAACACATCTTCCACCGGCCATCCAACCACGCCCCAGGCGTCTTGTTCGTCCAGACAATGCTCCAGCAGGGCCCGACTGGCCACGCTTTCATAAATGTAGCCAGCGACCACGGGGCTGTTGACGTGCCGGGTTGAACCGCTGGACTCGCCGTTGTGTCGGCGCAGCGACGCACGCAAGGCGGTCAAGGCCTCTTCAGGCGTCAGGGTCACGATGGGTCGAGCAAAGCAGGCCGCCAGCGCCGTGCTGGGCCAGCTGCCGGGCTCGCCACGCCACACCAGCTTTACGCCGCGTTGATGGGCTTTGAACACACGCTCGATCACATAGGGCTCATGGGCGTGGGTGTCCTGCACTTCAATCCACGGCCCGTTAGCCCAAGCTTGGGTGAGAACGTCACCCAGTAACTCAGGGGAGGTGGGTGAGAGCAGCAACTGGGGCGCATCCTTCGGCCAAGCCTGCGCGAGGGCCTGAAGCAGCGGCGGTGTATCGACCCGTTCGCTGTCATTGGCCGCGATGAACAGCTGCACCCCGGCCACCTGGCGCAGGGCGTTCCAGATCAGTTGGTAGCCCAGTGTGACTTGCCCCAGCGCGGCGGTGCTCATGGCTTAGCTGATGTAGTTGAACAGCGACAGTTTTTGAATCTGTGCGTAAGACTGCAGGGCCACCTGGTAGCCGGTTTGTTGGTTCTGAAAGTCTGCAAGTGCCTTGAGCATGTCGGTGTCTTCAGCGCGTGCGCGGTCGTTTTCAACCTGCATGCTGCGTTTGCTTTGGTTGTCGCTGATGCGGTCGGCTCGGTTAAGCAACTCACCGGCTTGGCCGCGTACTGCCGAGACGCGGCTCATACCGATGTCGATGTTGCCCAGGGCTTGGCCGACCGCCTGGCTGGCTGCGCCGCTGGTGGTGGCACGACCGATGTCGCGGATGGCGTCGTCGAGTACGCTGAACAGGCTGGGGCTTGCGCTCACGGTGATGCTGTCGTTCCCCGTGGGCACACCGGTCACGTTGAAGGTCAGGCCCGGCGGCTCTGCTGGGGATGCGGCTGGGGGCGAAATGGGAACCGCCGTGCGCGGGATGTCGATGGCGATGCTGCCACCGAGGGTTGAAAAATCAGGCCCTCGTTGTAACAGCGTGGTGACGGCAGGGCCGCTGGCGGGTGTCTCTGTCACGTTGTAAGTGGCATAGCTCATGCCGGTTGCTGGGTCAGATGTGATCGCAATGGCGCTGACACTGTAGGACGAGCCGGGGGTCAGCAGGGTGGGGTCTTTCACTACCACGGCGTTGGTTCGCAGCGTACTGGCGTTGCTCACCTGAACGTTAAACACACCATCGCGCGCCGTTGGCAGCATAAAAGCGCTGTCACCGTCTAGGGCAAACGGAATCGACACGGTGCCACTGGCGGTCTGTCCGGGCAAGCCATCGAAGGTGTAGTCTTGTGGCTCTG
Organism: Rhodoferax sp.; assembly: GCA_017997975.1. Classification (GTDB taxonomy): domain Bacteria; phylum Pseudomonadota; class Gammaproteobacteria; order Burkholderiales; family Burkholderiaceae_C; genus Rhodoferax. The sequence goes on along the minus strand of JAGODZ010000026.1, from coordinate 6,798 downwards.
CGGTCGGGCCGACAAAGGGCGTTAACGCACTGCCTAGGGCGCTGAAGAGCGACTGCCCATTGGTGTCTTTTTGGTTGGAGAGGCTGAAAATTTGGTCGCGCAGGCCTTGGAGCTGCTGCGTCACGGTTTGACGGTCTTTCTGGGTGAAGGCCCCGCTGCCGGCGCTGACCACCAACCCCCGAAAGCTTTGCAAGGCTTTGGTCACGTCGCCCAGCGTGCTCTCGGCCATGGCAATTGAATTGGTTTGCGAGGCCAGTGCGCGCTGGTCGGTGGCGATGCGGCTCAGCCGGGTCAAGGCGCGCTCGGCTTGAGCGGCGCTGGTGGGGTCGTCGCTGGCGCGCACCACGCGTTTGCCTGATGTCAGGTTGTCTTGCAGGCCAGACAGGGCGGTTTGCCGCTGGCTGATGTTGCGCAGCGCGTTGTCGTAGGCGTTCGCTGAGCCTAAGCGCGCAAATGACGGGGTTGACATGGTGTATTACTCCTGCGGGCGGTGCCGTTAGCGGCCTACGGTTTGAATCAGGGTGTCAAAAATACTTTGGGCAATTTGAATCATTTTGGCCGAGGCTTGGTAGGCCTGCTGGTATTGCAGCAGCTTTGCCGCTTCTTCGTCCAGGTTCACGCCGGAAACGGCGGTGCGCTCAGTTTCCAAATTAGCCGCAATGGCGTTGGAAACGTCAGAGGCATACATGGCGCTTTGGGTGCGAATGCCGACCTGCGCAATCACGGCTGCGTAGCCGTCGCTCAAGGCTGCGCCATCAAACATGGCGACATCGCGCAAACCCATCATGGCGCTGGCGTTGTCGGCGTTGCGGTTGCGGTTGGCAGCGGGTTGACCCAGCACGGTAAAGGTGTCGCCTGCTTTGGGGGCCCCCTGCAAAACAAGGGACCATGGGTTGGACGGCGGAGCGGGCAACACTGAACCCTCAATGGCCTGCCCAGATTGATAGCTATAGGCCACCGGTTGCGGCGCGGGAAGTGGCACACCAGGATAGTTGCCGTAATTGGCATCGTCACTGCGAATGTACTGATTGGGGCCTGTGAATTTAATCGTCACGGGCGCGATGGGGGGCAAGTTGGTGCGTGCGGTCAACGAACCGAGTTGCAGGCTGCCGGTATTGGCTGTGCCCATGCTGCCCGCCACCGGGCTGGCGACTGCCAGCGCGCGGGGCGAGGAAAACTCGCTTCTGATGTTGTTCGCCGAGGTGCTGAACGGTTGAACTAAAAATTTGTCTCCGGCACCTGCTGTGCCAGCTATCGCGATCGTCAGTCCGTTGACGGCGATTTCTTGTGCCCCCGGCAGCGCCGCCAGAGTGAACGAGGTGATGGATCTGTCCGACAGTCGGGTCACTATGCCACTGGCCGGTACGGTCGCGGGTGTGCCAAACGTGATCTCGTAACTCGTGGCTTCAAATTGGCTGACGTCGTTGATAGACAGCGTTAGCGTGGCAGTTGCAGGAACCGGGTTGCCCGTGGCTGGAAGAACGGCCTTGCTCAGGTCAACGCCGCTGAACAACTTGCCCCCAGCATTGCCATCCAAATCCAGCCCCAGCGCATGCTGGTCGTTCATGCTGGTGGTCACGGCCACCGTGAAGCGGCCCAGCAGGTTGCGCCCTTGCGCCAAATCGGTGTTTTGAAACCGCAACAAGCCAGACACTTCGCCGCCGCCCAGCATGTTTTCATCCAGGGGCGTCACCACCCCGGTTTGCCGAATGGCCAGCTTTTGATTCTTCACCCCAAAGTCATCGGCCACCAACTCAACGCTTGAAGCCTTGTTGCCCAACACCAGGGGCTGGCTCCCCGCCAGAAAAATACCCACCGTGCCATCGTCAGCCGCAATGGAGGTGGTTTGTACCAACTGATTCAGGTCGCGTACCAACTGGTCGCGTTGGTCCAGCAAGTCGTTGGCGGGTTGTCCGTTCCCTTGTGCGCGGGCCATTTTTTCATTGACACCGGCAATGCTCTTGGCCAGGCTGTTAACGCTGTTAATTTTGACGTTCAGTTCTTGCGTCACCCCGGTCTGCAAGTCATCCATGCTTTGGGACGCGGTGCGCATGCGGGCGGCGGTCTCGTCCACGCGGGCCAGCACCACCGCTCTTGCCGTGAGGTCGGTGGGTGCCGTGGCCACGTCAGAAAACGCATTCAACATGGTGTTCACCGCTGAGCCTAGCCCACTGGCACCGCCGGCAAAAATATCTTGCAGCTGTTTGAGCTTGTCTGTCCGGGCGGTGTCGGCTGCAGCGGTGGTTCCAGCCAAGGCGGACTGGCGTGTCAGGTAAGCGCTGTAGTTGCGTTCAATGGTCTGAATCTCAACGCCCTTGCCGACGTAGCCACTGCCGGTGAACTGCCCTTGAACGGTTTGCTGCACCACGCTCTGGCGCGAATAGCCCGGTGTGTTGACGTTGGCAATGTTGTTGCCGGCCGTCTGTAAGGCCACCTGGTTGGCCTGCAGCGCCCGGGTGCCAACGTTGAGCAGTCCGCTCATGCGTTACCTTGCGACGCCTGGGCGAATTGCTGCTGAAGTCGCAGGGTTGAATTGATGGCGCGACTGAGCTTGCTGGCGTACTCGGGGTCGGTGGCGTAGCCCGCTTTTTGCAGGCCTGTGGCAAAGGCGTGAGCCGAGTCGGTTTGCTGGCTCACTTGGGCATAGCGCGGTGACTGGGTGATCAAGCGAGCGTAGTCTTTGAAAGAATCTTCGTAGGAGTCATAGGCGCGGAACTTGGCCACGGTTTTTTGCGCCACCCCGTTCACATACTCGGTGGTCGTGATTTCCGCCACTTTGCCATTCCAGCCCCCGGTGGCCTTGATGCCAAACAGATTGAAGGATGGCGCACCATTCGCGTGTTTGATTTCATGGCGACCCCAGCCGGTTTCGTGGCCCGCTTGGCCCAACATAAAGCCAGAGGGCAAGCCGCTGGTTTGCTCCACGCGGGAGGCCGCCTCGGCGTGTTGCTGCACAAAGCTGCTTTGGCTGGGTGTGGCGCGAGTGCTTGCTGGATTGGCATTGGCGGCGTAAGCGGCGGCTGAGCTGGCCTGGCGCATACCGCTGATAGGCCGTGCCGCTGCGCCACTGACCAAGGCGCTGGGGTCCAGCGTGGCACCGCCCATTTGCCGAGAAAGCTGCGCTGCAATCAGCTCCGACAAACCACCGGCTTGGCCGGACATTTGGACTGCAAACTGTTGATCGAGTAAATCGGTGCCCATGTCGGTGCCGGCGTTGTCCGTCATGCCGGACTTCATGGTGGCTTCGCGCATGCTTTTGAGCAGTTCCCGCATGAACAGGGACTCAAATTGCTTGGCCGTTTCCTTGATCGCTTCGGGCGTGCTTTTTCCCGCCTGAAGTTTCAGACTGTTAAGCGAGCGGGCGTCCACCGCCAACGCGTTGGATGTGCCAGGAAGCTGACCGTAGGCCATCAGATCACCTCCAACTCCGCATTCAAGGCACCTGCGGCCTTGATGGCTTGCAGAATAGAGAGCAGGTCTTGCGGCGTGGCACCCAGGGAGTTCAAGGCGCGCACCACATCTGCCAATTGGGTGGCTGCGGGCAGTTGGATCAGCATGCCGGGTTCCTGGCGAATTTCGATTGTGCTTTTCTCAGCGACCACCGTTTGCCCGCCAGTGGACAGTGGGTTGGGCTGGCTGATGACTGGGGTCGAGGTGATGCTGATGGACAGGTTGCCATGGGCAATCGCCACCTCACCCAAGGTGACTGCCTGATTCAGCACAATCGAGCCTGTGCGGGAATTGATGACGACCTTGGCTGAGGGGCGGGACGTGGCGAGCTGCAGCTCTTCCATTTCCGCAATGAAAGCGACGCGGGCGTTGGGGTCGGTGGGGGCGCTGACGTCGATCGTGCGGCCGTCCAGCGCACGAGCCGAGTTCTCGCCAAAGCGCTTGTTAATGGCTTCAGCCACGTGGCGCGCCGTTTGGAAATCAGAGGCTTCCAGCCCCAGGGTGATGCTGCTGCCTTCCAGCAAAGGGGTGGGGACGATACGTTCGACTTGGGCCCCGCCCGGAATGCGCCCCGCGCTGAGATGGTTGATTTGCACCTTGCTGCCACCCGCTGAGGCACCCGCGCCACCGACGAGCAAATTGCCTTGCGCCAGTGCATAAATCTCACCATCCACGCCCTTCATGGGCGTGGTGATCAGGGTGCCGCCTTTGAGTGACTTGGAGTTGCCCATGGAGGAGACGCTAACGTCAATCATCTGACCCGGGCGAGCAAAGGCGGGGAGCTCTGCGGTGACCAGTACGGCGGCTACATTTTTGAGTTGCAGTTTGGAAGCAGCCGCCTCGGGCAAGGTGATGCCGAGTTGCTGCAAGTAGTTGGTCAGGCCTTGCGAGGTGTAAGGCATTTGGGTGGTTTGGTCGCCTGTGCCGTCCAGGCCAATGACCAATCCAAAACCAGTCAACTGATTGCTTCGCACACCTTCAATCGAGGCTACTTCCTTGATGCGGGCTGCTTGCGCCCCAGTGGCAAGGAGCAGGCTGGCGATGAGCCACACTCCGGCCTGAAGCGCATGGCGAATGTTGGTGAGTGACGATTTGAATATGAACATGTTGGCTTACCCCTCGGCACTATTCTCATGAGCTTTAGAAGGGTAGAAAGCTAAAAAAGAACCGCATTAACCAGCCAACTGTTTGCGCTTCGGCTTGCGCGCCACGTCCTTTGGACTCAATCCGGGCGTTGGCGACCTGCGTGGAGTTAACAATGCTGCCGGGTTGCACCACGCGAGGGTCGATGGTGCCTGAGAAGCGCAGCACATCGACGTTTTGGTTGACACCAATTTGCTTTTCGCCTTTGACGATCAAATGCCCGTTGGGCAGCACATCGACCACCGTCGCCGTGATGGAGCCTGTGAAGGTGTTGGCGCTCTGAGTACCTCCCTTGCCTGCGAAATCGTTGGTCGAAGCGGCCCCTGCTTTCATATTACCAATGTCAACCGGTGCCAAGAGAGGAAAGGCAGACACACCGGCCGCCAATGAAGAAGTTCGATTAGCGGTGGAGGATGAAACTTGGCTGGCGGTGACTTTTTCGACGATCAAAATCGTCACGGTGTCGCCCACCATGCGGGCTCGGTAGTCTTCTAGGCCGGGGCGGTAACTGGCTTTGTGAAACAGGCTGCCGGTGGATGCGGTGTTGATCACTGGGGCTGCGGGAATGGGGCGGGCCGTCACTGTTTCGGCGAAATCGACTTCGGCTTTTTGAGACAGCGTGCTGCAGGCCGATGTGCCCAGGACCAAGACCAAAGTGAGCAGCACCCGTTGTAATCGGGTGCGGTGGACGGGAACTGGGGAGAACAAAGTGGTGATCATGGTGAGCCTCACAGTTGCGCTAGTTTTTGCAGCATCTGATCTGAGGTTTGGATGGCTTTGGAATTCATCTCGTAAGCGCGTTGCGTCTGAATCATGGTCACCAACTCCTGCACCACGTTGACGTTGGACGTCTCAACAAACCCTTGCATCAATGACCCCAGACCATCGGCACCGGGGGTGCCCGCATTGGGCTGACCCGACGCAGGGCTTTCTGCGTACAGGTTTTGCCCTTTGGGGTCGAGACCGGCGGGGTTAATAAAGCTGGCCAAAGCAATGGTGCCGATGCCCTGGGGCTCGACAGACCCTGGAATTTGGGCGGTCACCGTGCCATCCCCCCCAATGGCGACACTGGTGGCATTCGCAGGCACGGTGACACCGTTGGCAATGGGCAATCCAGTGGCGGTGACCAGCTGACCTTGTGAGTTCACTTGGAACGAGCCGTCTCGTGTGTAGTTGGTGGTGCCATCGGGCATGGTGACCTGAAAGAAACCATTGCCTTGAATGGCAACATCCAAGTTGTTGCTGGTTTGCTGCAGATTGCCCTGGGAAAACGACCGGCTGGTCGCCACAGTGCGAACCCCCAGACCCACCTGCAATCCGGTGGGGAGTTGGGATTGTTCGGTGCTGTTGGAACCCACTTGACGCAGGTTTTGGTACATCAGATCCTCGAAGACGGCGTTGGCGCGCTTGAAGCCGGTGGTCGACGAGTTGGCCAGGTTATTGGAGATGACATCCAGCTGCATTTGCTGGGCTTCCATGCCAGTTTTGGAGATCCAGAGAGAGTTGATCATGGTGGTTTCCTCGTGAGTCGTTGTCGGGTCAGCCCGTGTTAATCAAGGGCTTAGCCCTGCAGTCCAAGAAGTTGAGCCGCAGAACGGTCGTTAGATTCAGCGGATTGCAGCAAGCGCATTTGAGTTTCAAACTGGCGGGCGGTTTGAATCATGCCCACCATGGCTTCAATGGTGTTGACGTTGGAGCCCTCTAAGGCACCGACTTGCAAGCGGGCGTTGATGTCGTTGGGCAAAGGGTCGCCTGACACGGGGCGAAACAAGCCGTCATCGCTGCGCTTCAAAGCCTCTTCAACCGTCGCTGTGACCAGTTTCAGCCGCCCCAAGCCAGTCGGCGCGGCATTGCCGACCTTGGCGCTGATCGTGCCATCGCTGCCAATGGACACCTCCGCGCCCGGTGGTATCGCAATGGGGGCGCTGCCGTCTGAAAACACGGGCAATCCGTTGTGCGTGACCAAGAGACCTTCCGAAGAAACTTCGAAGGAGCCGTTGCGGGTATAGGCCTCGGTGCCGTCCAAACCGCGAACAGCAAACCAAGCGTTATCGGCAGTCATGGCGTCCAGACTGCGACCAGTGGTTTGGGCGGGGCCTGCGCGGTCGAGGTAGCCTGCGGTGGCCTCTGCAGCCATCACCCGAGTGGTGGCACCGTCGCCCCGCACGGGCACGGCGCGAAAGGTGGACAGTTCGGCCCGAAAGC
>JAGODZ010000177.1 GCA_017997975.1 Rhodoferax sp. | reverse complement strand
ATTTGGCCGCCAGCAATGCGTCCACGGGATACGTCAGCCTGCCCGACCCGGGGTCATGGCAACTGAGTGCCGATGCCGCTTATGTGCACGTCTGTACCAATGAAACCATTGATGGGGTGGAGTTCCATACCTTGCCCGACTTGAACGCGTTGGGCAGCAAAGCGCCTCTGGTCATTGATTTTTCATCCCACGTCGCCTCGCGTGCCGTGGACTGGTCTCGTGTGGGACTTGCCTTTGGTGGCGCCCAAAAGAATCTGGGTCCGGCGGGGTTGACGCTGGTGGTGGTGCGGGAAGACCTGTTGGGGCACGCGCTTGAGGCTTGCCCCAGCGCCTTCAACTACCAAATGGTTGCAGACAACCAGTCGATGTTCAACACGCCTCCCACCTATGGCATTTACATGGCTGGGCTGGTGTTTGATTGGCTCAAGCGCCAAGGGGGTATTCCTGCCATGGAAGCACGCAACAGCGCCAAAGCCAAACTGCTTTACGACGCGATTGATGGCTCTGAGCTGTATTTCAACAAGGTCAATCCCGATTGCCGCTCCCGCATGAATGTTCCGTTCTACTTGCGTGACGAGAGCCTGAACGATGCATTTCTTGCCGGGGCTCGCGCCAAGGGCCTGCTGCAACTCAAGGGGCATAAGTCGGTGGGTGGCATGCGCGCTAGCATTTACAACGCCATGCCGATGGAGGGCGTGCAAGCGCTGGTGGACTATCTCCGTGAATTTGAGACCCAACGCGCTTAAAACATGACTAATTTAATAACTAACTTGCCCGATCTTGCCGACCTCAGAGTCCAAATTGACGCCATTGATCAGCAACTTTTGTCATTGCTCAATCAACGTGCTTTGGTGGCCGAACAGGTCGGCGAAGTCAAAAAACGGGAAGGCACCGCTTTTTTTCGGCCGGATCGCGTGGCGCAAGTCATCGACAAAATCCAAACCGCCAACCCAGGTCCCCTCAAAAATTCGCATGTGGCCGCGATTTGGCGCGAAATCATGTCTGCCTGTCTGGCGCTTGAAGCCCCTCAACGCGTCGCCGTGTTAGGCCCTGCGGGAACCTTTTGCGAACAAGCGGCGGTGGAGTACTTTGGCGGTGCCGCCGATTTGATTTACTGCGCGAACTTTGATGAAGTTTTTCACGCCACCGCTGCGGGCAGTGCGCAGTATGGTGTGGTGGGGGTTGAAAACTCCACCGAAGGTGTTGTTACCCGTTCACTGGATCTGTTTTTGCACACGCCCACGCATGTGGTGGGCGAGGTGAGTTTGCTGGTTCGACACAATTTGCTGCGCAACAGTAACTCACTGGAGGGCATTGAGGTGGTGATGGCGCACCCGCAGGCGCTGGCGCAATGCCAGGCCTGGCTGTCCAAACACTTGCCTCACGCGGAACGCCGCCCCGTGTCCAGCAATTCTGAAGGGGCCAAGTTGGCCACCACCAACCCTGCTTGGGCGGCACTGGCCAGTGACCGTGCGGCGACACAGTTTGGATTGCACATCGCGTCGCACGCGATTCAAGACGATGCCTACAACCGCACGCGGTTTGCCATCATTTGTTTGCCTCAAACGCTGGGCACACCACCACCTTCGGACAATGACTGCACCAGTCTGATCGTGTCCGTGCCCAATCAGCCGGGCGCTGTGCATGACCTGCTGGTGCCGTTGAAAACGAATGGGGTGTCCATGACCCGGTTTGAGTCACGCCCTGCTCGAACGGGTCAGTGGGAATACTATTTTTATATTGATGTTCAAGGCCACCCTTCGCAACCTCATGTGGCCAAGGCCCTCAAAGAATTGAGAGCCTTGTGCGCGTTCTACAAATTATTGGGTACCTACCCTGTCGTCAGCTGATGGCGACCCCTTAAGGAAACCGAATGTTTGAGCAACTCGGGCTGATTGGATGTGGGTTGATGGGGGGCTCGTTCGCGCTAGCGATGAAGCGTGCGGGTCTGGTCAAGCGCATCGTGGGTTACAGCAAGTCACCTTCAACCACCGATCGGGCGCGCCAACTGGGTGTGATTGATATTGAGGCACCGTCGGCTTTGCTGGCGGTCTCCGGTGCTGATATCGTTTTGATTGCAGTTCCCGTGGCTGCTACAGAGGCCACTTTCAAAGCCATCAAGCATTTGGTCACGCCGCAAATGCTGATCATGGATGTGGGCTCTACCAAGCGAGATGTGATTGACGCTGCGCGCCGAGCGCTGCGGGAGCAGGTGGGCTCTTTTGTGCCGGCGCATCCGATTGCGGGCCGCGAAGTCTCCGGGGTTGAACATGCCGATGCCGATCTGTACGCCGGCAAGCAAGTGATCTTGACGCCGATTGAGCGCACCTTAACGGTCCAGCTTCAGAAAGCGGTGGATGTGTGGTCGGCACTGGGTTGTCGTGTGGTGAAAATGTCGCCAGAAGCCCATGATGCCGCTTTCGCTGCCGTGAGTCATCTCCCCCATTTGCTGTCTTTTGCTTTGATGAACGCCATCTCGGGTCAAACCCATGGCAAAGATTACCTGTCTTTGGCAGGCCCTGGCTTTCGGGATTTCACTCGCATCGCAGCGGGTGACCCCAAGGTTTGGCGCGACATCATGTTGTCAAACCGTGAAGAGCTGTTAGCACAGTCCAAAATTTTTCAGCGCAATCTGCAGGCGCTGGAGCTGATGATTGCCAGCAGCAATGGCGACGCTCTGGAAGGGCTGATTGAGCAGGCGAGCCAGACCCGCGCCAATTGGCGCATGTCCCAGAATCAAAAATAATGTTTTCTACGTCATTTCTCGATATTCCCGCGCTGAACGAGGCGTCCGGTCACGTTCTTTTGCCCGGCTCCAAAAGCATCTCCAACCGCCTGTTGCTTCTTTCTGCATTGGCGCAAGGCACGACCACGCTGCACGATTTGCTCGACTCCGATGACACCCGTGTCATGCTGAATGCGTTGGCGTCTTTGGGTTGTGTTGTGCGTCAACACGGATCGACCGTCGAAATTGTTGGGATGGCAGGACAACTCAGCCACAGCGAAGCCGATTTATTCATGGGCAATGCGGGCACTGCCATTCGTCCATTGACAGCAGCGCTGTCGGTGTTGGGGGGCAACTTTAAACTGCACGGTGTGCCGAGAATGCACGAGCGACCCATTGGTGATCTGGTCGATGCATTGCGCCAACTGGGGTGTCAGATTGACTACCAAGGGCAGGAGGGGTATCCACCGCTTCAGATTGGCAAACCTGCACTCGCTGTGAATGCGCCCATTCAGGTGCGTGGGGACGTGTCCAGTCAGTTTTTGACCGCACTGCTGATGGCTTTGCCTTTGGTGGCAGAAAAAGACATCGTGATCGAAGTCGTGGGGGAGCTGATTTCTCGCCCTTATATTGAAATTACGTTGAATCTGCTGGCCCGATTCGGCGTGGAAGTCACCCGAGATGGCTGGCAGCGTTTCACGATTCCTGCGGGGTGCAAGCTTCGCTCACCAGGGTCGCTGCATGTCGAGGCCGACGCCTCGTCTGCTAGCTATTTCATAGCTATTGGGGCAATTGCAGCAAGGGGTAGAGGCCAAAAAGGCATCAGAATTGAGGGCGTAGGCGCTGACTCGATTCAAGGCGATATTCGGTTTGTAGATGCCGCGCGAATGATGGGCGCGCAGATTCAGAGCGGACCCAACTGGCTGGAAGTCGCTCGCGGAGCCTGGCCTTTAAAGGCCATTGATTTGGACTGCAACCACATCCCCGATGCCGCCATGACGCTGGCCGTGATGGCTTTGTACGCCGACGGCACGACCACATTGCGCAATATTGCCAGTTGGCGCGTCAAGGAAACAGACCGTATCGCGGCCATGGCCACTGAATTGCGCAAACTGGGCGCCACGGTAGAGGAGGGCGGTGACTTCATTCGTGTGACGCCACCTGCCAGCGCTGCCCAGTGGAAGGCCGCCTCGATTCACACCTATGACGACCACCGTGTGGCCATGTGTTTTTCGCTCGCTGCGTTCAATCCAGCCGGGCTTCCTGTTCGCATTGAAGACCCCAAGTGTGTGGCCAAGACATACCCAGATTATTTTGAAGCGCTGTTTTCACTGACCCAAAATCCTGCCGTTGACGTGCCTGTGATTTGTGTCGATGGCCCCACCGCATCGGGCAAGGGCACGCTGGCAGCGGTCGTGGCCAAAGCGCTTGGGTACCATTTCTTGGACTCTGGCTCGCTGTACCGTGTCACCGCCTTGGCGGCGATGCAGCATGGCCTCGCGCTGGACGCAACAGCGGAGCAGGGGATTGTTGATTTACTCAAAACGCTGGATATTCGCTTCTTGGAGGGACGTGTCTGGGTCAATGGCGTGGATGTCAGTGATGCCATTCGCACCGAAGAGGCGGGCATGAATGCGTCCAAAGTTTCCGTCTTGCCCGCCGTTCGTCACGCCCTGATTGATTTACAGCACCGCTTTCGCCAATTGCCTGGCTTGGTTGCCGACGGAAGAGACATGGGCACCGTCATCTTTCCTGATGCCTCCTTGAAAGTATTTTTGATGGCGAGTGCCGAGCAACGCGCTGAGCGGCGCTACAAGCAGTTGATTTCAAAGGGCAACTCGGCTACACTCGCAGACCTTCGGGCTGACTTGGAAGCGCGTGATGCACGGGATTCATCCCGAGTCATCGCACCTCTCAAGCCCGCACAAGATGCCCGGTTACTGGATAACTCGGATTTAACGGTTGAAAAATCGCTTGAACTCGTGTTGAACTGGTGGCAAGGCCAGCAGCCGTTCAAATCAGTTTGACCGGTAGAACGCAGAGAGTAAGCCCTCTGTATCGACCCACACAAGTCCTCTCGCACAGCCCATGTGCATCGCTTGTGCGGTTCTTTTAACTAACCCCTCGCGGATTTATCTCCGCACGAAAAAATGTCCGAATCATTTGCAGACCTATTTGAAGAGTCCCTAACACGCACCGAAATGCGTCCGGGCGAAGTGATCACTGCTGAAGTGGTACGTATCGAGCACAGCTTTGTCGTGGTCAACGCTGGCCTCAAGTCCGAAGCCTACGTGCCGCTAGAAGAATTCAAGAGCGACAAAGGCGAGATCGAAGTTCAAGTAGGTGATTTTGTTTCGGTGGCCATCGGCTCCATCGAAAACGGCTACGGCGACACCATTCTGTCGCGTGACACAGCCAAGCGTTTGGCTTCATGGATGAGCTTGGAAAAAGCGCTGGAAACCGGCGAATTTGTGACGGGCACCACCAGCGGCAAAGTCAAGGGTGGCTTGACCGTTTTGGTCAACGGCATCCGCGCGTTCCTGCCAGGTTCATTGGTTGACACCCGTCCGACCAAAGATTTGTCTCCGTACGAGAACAAGACCCTGGAATTCAAGGTCATCAAGTTGGATCGCAAGCGCAACAACGTCGTGTTGTCACGCCGCGCTGTGGTCGAAGCCAGCATGGGCGAAGAGCGCGCCAAGCTGATGCAAACCCTGAAAGAAGGCTCCGTGGTTCAAGGTGTGGTCAAGAACATCACTGAATACGGTGCATTTGTGGACTTGGGCGGTATCGACGGGCTGTTGCACATCACTGACATGGCTTGGCGTCGTGTGCGTCACCCCTCCGAAGTGGTGACTGCTGGTCAAGAAATCACCGCCAAGATTCTGAAGTTTGACACCGAGAAGAACCGCGTGTCTCTGGGTCTGAAGCAAATGGGTGATGATCCTTGGATGGGCGTGAACCGCCGCTACCCACAGGGCACGCGCATGTTCGGCAAGATCACCAACATCGCTGATTACGGCGCATTTGTGGAACTCGAGCCCGGAATCGAAGGCTTGGTGCACGTGTCCGAGATGGACTGGACCAACAAGAACGTGGCTCCTTCCAAAATTGTTGCCTTGGGTGACGAAGTCGAAGTCATGGTTTTGGAAATCGACGAAGACAAACGTCGCATCTCCTTGGGCATGAAGCAGTGCAAGGCCAACCCATGGCAAGAATTTGCTCAGAACACCAAGCGCGGTGACCGCGTCAAGGGCCCGATCAAGTCCATCACTGACTTTGGCGTGTTCGTTGGTTTGGCTGCTGGCATTGACGGCTTGGTTCACCTGTCTGATCTGTCATGGAATGAGACCGGCGAAGCGGCTGTGCGTGAGTACAAAAAAGGCCAAGAAGTGGAAGCACTGGTGTTGGCTGTGGACGTGGACCGCGAGCGCATCTCCTTGGGTATCAAACAGTTGGATTCTGATCCCTTCACCACCTTTGCCACCATCAATGACAAGGGTCAAGTGGTGACTGGTAAAGTCAAGACTGTGGATGCCAAAGGCGCTGAAATTGATCTGGGCGATGACATCATCGGCTACCTGCGCGCCAGCGAAATCTCCCGCGATCGCGTGGAAGATGCTCGCAACGTGCTCAAAGAAGGTGACGAAGTCACGGCTGTGGTGGTCAACGTGGATCGCAAGACCCGCAACATCCAGTTGTCGATCAAAGCCAAAGACGCTGCGGATCAAAACGAAGCCATGACTTCACTGAGCCAACAGTCTGCTCGCGAGAACGCTGGCACCACCAGCTTGGGCGCTTTGTTGCGCGCTAAGCTGGACAACAACGAGAAGTAAAATCTCGTTCTTATGCCAGAGTTGATCTGGCATCCTGACACTGCGCCGATCGCGAAAGCGCTCGGCGCAGATTCATTTCTGGACAGTATTTTTGTCGATGGCACCCCATAATGACGCGTTCTGATCTTGTCGAAGAGTTGGCTGCGCGCTTTAGCCAGTTGACTCACCGTGATGCTGAATTTGCAGTCAAGACGATTCTTGATGCTATGAATGATGCATTGGTGCGCGGTCACCGAATTGAGATTCGCGGTTTCGGTAGTTTTTCCATCAACCATCGCCCGCCTCGCATGGGAAGAAATCCTCGCAATGGCGACAGTGTGGCCATTCCCGAAAAAAGGGTGCCCCATTTCAAACCTGGAAAAGCCTTGCGTGAAGCTGTGGATCAGAGAACAGAGCAGATTGCGCAAGACAAAACCAGTCAGCCTGATTCAAGCCTCTGACTCCGTTTGTAGCCGCTCACCGCGAGAATCCAATTGCACTGGGAAGATCAATGAACAAGCTCCTATGGCTGCTTAAGTGGATACTTAAGGCAGCCATTTTTTCTACTCTTTTCGCTTTTGCATTAA
>JAGODZ010000176.1 GCA_017997975.1 Rhodoferax sp. | reverse complement strand
AAACCCTTTGGACAGCATGTTCATCAAAGGAATGGTGCCACCTTGACCTATGTGGCCACAGGACGCGCCAAAGTAAGTTGAGGAGGCCGCGTTCAGTGCGTTCTCAAACCAAGGTGCAGTGGCGGGTGAGTTCCAGCCGGTGGCACTGGAGGTGCTCTCGAACGTGACCCGTGCCTGGTAAGGGGCGTTGTCTTCCAGCAAGGCTTTGAGTTCAGCCACTGCGGTGGACGCTTCAATCAGTGGGGGCAGACGCAGGCTCAGCTTGAACGCGGTGTAGGGCCGCAGCACGTTGCCCGCATTCTGCAGCGTAGAAAAACCCTCTGCGCCCGTCACGCTCAGGGTGGGTTGCCAGGTGCGATTGAGCAGCGCCTGCAGCGGGTCGGTGGTGGTGGGCAGTGCAAACTGGGTGGAGCCCCCGCAGTCGTAGTGCGCCCAAGGGAAGCGCTTGTACACCTCTTCACCCAATATGGCGGCCGTCGCCCGTGCCTGCGCCAGCCGGTCGGCAGGCACCTCGCAGTGAAACGATGCAGGCAGCAGGCGGCCGGTGGCGCTGTCTTCCAAGCGGTCCAGCACCTGGCGCATGATGCGAAAGCTCGACGGCACCAGCCCGCTGGCGTCGCCAGAGTGCACGCCTTCGGTCAAAATTTCAACCTTCAACACGCCGCTGGCCATGCCCCGCAAACTGCTCGTGAGCCACAACTGATCGTAGTTGCCCGCGCCGGAATCGAGGCAAATCACCAGCCCGACGTCGCCCAGTCGGGTGCGCAAAGCGTCGATGTAAGGCAATAAATCGTAGGAGCCACTTTCCTCGCAGGTTTCAATCAAACCCACGATGCGGGGGTGCGCCACCTTTTGGGTTTTCAGGGCCTGAATGGCCGCGATGCTGGCGTACACCGCGTAGCCGTCGTCAGCGCCGCCCCGCCCGTACAACTTGCCCTCTTCATAGCTTGGCGTCCAAGGCCCCAGGTCTTTGCGCCAGCCGGTGAACTCGGGCTGTTTGTCCAAGTGCCCATACATCAATACCGTTTGGCCTGAGCCCCCTTTTTCGGTGGCGGCTTCGGTGTCGCCCCGCGTGGCGGGGACTTCAAAAAACAGCACCGGCGTGCGTCCTTCGAGGCGAATCACTTCCAGCGTTAAACCTTCCACTTTTTGTGATTGCACCCAGGTGGCGGCGTCCCACAGCGCGGTGTCAATGAAGCCGTTGGCGGCCCAGTCGGGGTCAAACATTGGCGACTTGGCCGGAATTTGGATGTAGTCCTTGAGCTGAGGCACGATGGTGTCGTCCCAAGCTTGGTTGATCTGGTCCTGCGCCTGCGTGGCGTTCAGGAGTGCGTCGGGCGTTCGTGCGTTCATGACAGTCTCTTGGGTGGGTTGTGCCCCCCCCTGCCCGAGGGATGGGTGGGCGCGGGCTGCGATTAGAAAGGCGAAGCGTCAGTCTAGCCGGATCTTGCCACGGCCCCAAGCCTCACAGGGCACTTTAGCGGGCTCATTTCAGCCAGCGCAACCCGTCTGAGGTGCCGCCCGCCACCGCCCCCCGCCGAGGCCGGTATTCACACCCCACCCAACCGGGGTAACCCAATTCGTCCAGCAGTGAAAACAGGTAGGCAAAGTTCACCTCACCTTCATCAGGCTCCTGCCGGTTGGGTACACCGGCTATTTGAATGTGGGCCACGCGCCCCGTGGGCAGGTAGTGGCGTAGCTTGTGGCTCAAGTCGCCTTCGACAATTTGGCAGTGGTACAGATCCATCAGCACTTTGAGAGGGGACGCACCGGCTTCTAAGACGATCTCATGCGCATGGTCTTGGCGGTTCAGGAAATAGCGCGGTATGTCCCGCGTGTTAATCGGTTCGATCAGGACCTCTACCCCCTGTTGGGCGGCGAGATGAGCGGCCCAGCGCAAGTTAGCGATGTAGGTGCTGCGCAACCGCACCGGGTCGGTATGGGCGGGGACGAGCCCCGCCATCACATGAATGCGGGGGCAGCCCAGCGCGTGGGCATAGTCCAGCGCCAACTGCACACCGATCTGAAAGTCGGCTTCGCGTCCGGGCAGGCAGGCCAAGCCCCGCTCGCCGGCCTCCCAAGCCGTGGAACAGCTTGCCAAGTCCGAACCACCGGGTGGGGCATTGAACAAGACCTGCTGTAGTGCGTTGGCTTTTAACGCCGCTGCGAGTTCAGAGGCTGAAAACGCATAGGGAAACAGGTATTCCACGGCTTGAAAGCCGTCGTTTGCCGCAGCCTCAAACCGCGCCATGAAGGGCAGTTCGGGGTAGAGCATTGACAAGTTGGCAGAAAAAAGGGGCATGAGCGACTCATCTAATTGAAAGAGAACAACACAGTGTCGCAGCCGCCCGCATGGGCCTTTAACCCAGGCCCAGCAGCCGCAGACCCAATCCTGCCAATGCGCTGGCCGCGATGACGGCAATCACGCCCCACTTGAAACGCAGCAAGGCCAACGCGGCCAAGGCGAGCAGGGCAAGTGCCGCCAAGTCTGTTGACAGGCCAAATAGGCCGTTAGCCCTTGTGCTGCCTGCGATATGCGCTATGAAAAGCAAAGCAAGACTGGCTATCACACCCACCGCCGCTGCAGTGATGGCCGTGAGCGGCGCAGTGGTCACGGGCCTTAGCGTGACAGGGTGTACACCGAGGTGCCGGCCAGCAGGTTGGGAGCAAAGCGCACCACCTGCCCGTCCTGCAGTCCAAAGCTGTCCAGCACCTTGAGGCCGTTATTGCCCGCCAAAACTGCCAGATCGGCATGGGTGCCCACCCTAATGTTGGGCGTGTCGTACCACTGGTAGGGCAGGCGGCGGGTCACGGGCATGCGCCCGCGCAGAACGCTAAGGCGGTTGGGCCAGTGGGCAAAGTTGGGGAAGGCCACCACACCGATGCGCCCGACGCGCACCGTTTCACGCAGCATGACTTCGGCGTTGCGCAGGTGCTGCAAGGTGTCTAACTGCAGCACCACGTCAAACGAGGCGTCCTCAAACATCGCCAAGCCCTCGTCCAAGTTGAGCTGAATCACGTTCACCCCGCGCTTCACGCAAGCCAGCACATTGGCATCGTCAATCTCGACGCCGTAGCCAGTGCAGCCCCGTGTGGTCTGCAAAAGCTGCAGCATGGCACCGTCGCCACAACCCAGATCCAGCACCCTTGCGCCGTGGGGCACCAGTTGGGCGAGGGCGTGTTGGGTGGCTCGATCGGTCATACACCCACCTCTTTGGAGATGCTATCGAAATAAGAGCTGATCACGCTCATGTAGCGGGGGTCATCGAGCAAAAAGGCATCATGCCCATGGGGTGCGTCGATTTCGGCGTAACTCACGTCGCGGCGGTTGTCAAGCAAGGCTTTGACGATCTCGCGGCTGCGTTGGGGCGCAAAGCGCCAGTCGGTGGTGAAGCTCACCAGCAGGAATTTGCAAGTGGCGCGGGCCAAGGCGCGACTCAGGTCACCGCCGTGGTCGCGCGCGGGATCGAAGTAGTCCAGTGCACGCGTGATCAGCAAGTAGGTGTTGGCATCAAAGTACTCGGCAAACTTGTCGCCCTGGTAGCGCAGGTAGCTCTCGATTTGAAACTCCACGTCTTGCGTGCTGTAGAGGTAGTCCTGCACATGGCTGCCTGTTGTTTGAGGCGTGTCCACATCGTTTTGGACCGCCGAGCGCAACTGGCGTCCAAACTTGGCGTTCATCACGTCGTCGCTCAAGTAGGTGATGTGGCCAATCATGCGGGCAATGCGCAGGCCACGCTTGGGCACGGTGTGGTGCTGGTAAAAGTGGCCGGCGTGAAAGTCGGGGTCGGTCACGATGGCGCGGCGCGCCACCTCGTTGAAGGCAATGTTCTCGGCCGTCAGGTTGGGCGCACTGGCCACCACCACCGCGTGGCGCACGCGCTGCGGGTACTGCAGCGTCCAGCTCAAGGTTTGCATGCCGCCCAGCGAGCCGCCCATGACGGCTGCCAGCGTCTGAATGCCCAAGGCATCCAGCAAAAGCGCTTGTGAGTTGACCCAATCTTCGACCGTCACAACGGGAAAGTCAGCGCCATAGATGCGACCCGTGTCAGGGTTCATGTGCATGGGTCCGGTGGAACCAAAACACGAGCCGAGGTTGTTCACCCCAATGACAAAAAAGCGGTGGGTGTCGAGCGACTTGCCGGGCCCAATCATGTTGTCCCACCAGCCCTCGGATTTTTCTTGGCCCTCGTAAGCACCGGCCACGTGGTGCGAGGCGTTCAGCGCGTGGCAAATCAGCACGGCGTTGGAGCGGGCGGCGTTCAGGGTGCCGTAGGTTTCGTAACTGAGAGAGTAGTCACGAAGTGAGGCGCCGCTTTGCAAGGGCAGAGCAGCCTCAAAGTGCATGGATTGGGGCGTGGCGTTCATAGGCATAAGGACCGTTGGCGGGTGGCTTTGCAAGGGCTCCAAAAAGAAAAAAACCTGGCGTCGCTAAAAGCGAGACCAGGTCGGTGCGCGTCTTTAGCGGTACTTATTACGCGCCCGCAAGCTGTGGCAAATCGGCGCTCGGTCAGTATATCAACCCCGGTTCAGCCATCTCTTCTGAGCGGGTAACAGTAACGCGCCAGGCCAACGGGGCCACCCGCAGAATGCCTGACCAAGCAGCCCTTCAGGCCGGGTCTCAGGTTGACTTCACCGTTGCGCCCAACAGCAGTTGGGTCTGAACCGCCATGGGCAACCAGGCGTTGAAATCAAGGTCGGGAGCGGCGTCTAGCGCCTCGCCCAATGCGCCTCCTTGCAGCAAGCAGGTCACCCAAGCCACTTCTCCGCCAATCGCCTCGCGCACACGCGGCCGATAGGCCTCCCGCCAAACCAGGATGGACTCCCCCCGACCTGCGCGAAATCGCTCCCGGACGTCATCAAAACTCGGTGTTTGTGACAGATGGGCCCCCAGAATGCTGGCCACTGGCCAGGCGCTGCTGAAGACGGCGCAGCCGGGAGCGAGTTGGAGCTGCAGTTCGAGCGGATCGTGCTGCATCAGCAAGCCAAAACTAGGGTGGTCAGCGGGTTGGTCTGGTGAGGTTGAGCAGCGGTGCAGGGCCCATTCAACGGCAGCGATGTCGGCCAGGTAAGGCTCGATCGCCAATGGTTCGCTGGCTTGGATGAACGCGGGCAGGTCAGCGCCCCATTGCGCCAAGTCCCCCCGTTGCGGAGGATGGGCATGCCAAAAGGCACGGGCCAGTCCGGGCAGGTTGTCAACGCCAATGAGTTGAATCAGCACCGGGAAAGTGGCCTGCAAGGCCCGTTCTGCCAGCAGATGAGCATTGGTTTGATAGGCTTTTAGCCCTCTAGCCGCCGTGGCTCCTGCGTAAGATGCTACTAATTTAATAGTGTTGGGGGCAGAAGATGAAAAAAGGGTGTCCAGCAGGGCCTGCTGTTGATGGGCGAGTGAGGTCACACAGCCCCCTTTACCGTGGCGGTCAAAACCGCCTGAGCGTGAGCGGCCTCAGCCAGCAGCACATCAAGTGCCGGAATGTCCGTGTCCCATTCAATCAAGGTGGGCACCGCACCAAAGCGAGCGATGGCGTGGGCATAAATTTGCCAGACTTCAGCACAGACTCGGCTGCCGTGGTGGTCAATCACGATCTCGCCCAGCGCTTCTTCACCAGACGCGGGTTGCACCCGGCAATGGCCGGCCAGGTGAATTTCGCCGACCACAGCGGGGGAAATTCGGTCCAACCAGCGCAGGCACTGTTGCACCGGGTCGCCGGGTGCGCCGTTGATCTGGTCGTTCAGGGCATTGACGTAAATATTGTTCACATCAATCAGCAGGCCACACCCCGTTCGCTGCGCCAGAGTGGATAAAAAATCAGGCTCCAGCAAGGGCGGTTCATCCGGGTCGGGCAGCCAGTTCAGGTAGCTGGACAGGTTCTCCACCAAAAAGCGGCGCTGCAGGCGGTCTTGCACCTGTTGCACATTGGTGCACAACACATTCAGGGCTTCTGAGCTGAAGGGAATGGGGAGCAAGTCGGAGGCGTGCACCGTGCGGCCCTTGAACGCCCCCCGAGCAAAGCTGGCGTGGTCACTGACGCGCACCGGGTCAATGTGCTTGACCAACCGGGCCAATTGATCAAGATGCCAAGAGTCCAGCCCCGCAGCGGACCCCAACGACAACCCCACCCCATGCAAACTGAGGGGGTAGCACGATCGACCTTGCTCTAAAACAGACAGGGCGGCCCCGCCTTCGCCAAAAAAATTTTCAGAATGAACTTCAATAAAACTCAAAGGTGGCCGCTGCTGCAGCAACTCGCCGTAATGAGGCTGCCGCCAGCCCACCCCGACCATTGAATGCTGAAAATCAGGGGGGGAAGGCAAGGGCTTCGTCATGAAGACCGGGTAGATCGGATCGAAAAAGCGGGGTGATCAGCCTTTCTTCATCGCCTTCGCTTCGTCGGCGGACAAGCCGCCTAAGTCTTTGCAAGTTCCTTTGGCCACATATTTCCACTCGCCTTTGTCCATATCCACCTTGGCTTGGCCTGCACAAGAGTGCGCGCCAGACAAGCTGGCGCAATCGTTTTGACCCGCCTTGGCAATGCCATAGCATTTTTCCTTGTCCGCTGCAGCGGCTGGCAGGGAAACCATGGCCAAGGACATCAGGGAGGCGGCTGCGGCGGCGATCATTGCACGTTGGGTCATTTGAAATACTCCTTGAAAACAAGATTGGGATGATAAAACCGGCCTGCTTCAACTCCTCTTGGGCGCACGATGACAGACTGGTGAAGGTTTGGTCCTCACGCGACCAATTTTCTTACAGCCTCTCATGCCGACTCCAAAGAATGAGTCGGTGAGGCACTCGATCAGGCCGTCGGGTTCACATTTCACCTCGAGAGAAATGCGTGGGCAAGCATCAGGGGGCTTTGAGCGTATGCACACGCCATGTGCAGTGCGACGGGAGGCACCATGGTGAGGGCAACGACGCATTGGTCATTGCGCCCAACGGGACGGGGGAGACCCCAGCCGCCGAACAAGAGACGGATCGGCAGGGTCTTGCAAAAAAGTTTAAAAAAATAGTGTGTTTTATAGAAGTTGACGGATAATAAACTCGTATTGTCGAAAATCGGTGGTACGGGTTTGCGGTGATAAGTCAGTTTCGCGTGTGCTTTAAGTCTTCATTGATTACGGGTTAATAGCGGTTTTGGACTCCATCGCGTTTTGAGTTATTTTGAGGAGTCCTTTCATGGGCAACAAACTTTACGTAGGCAATCTGCCATATTCTTTCCGTGACGAAGACCTGCAGC
>JAGODZ010000175.1 GCA_017997975.1 Rhodoferax sp. | reverse complement strand
CAAGTTTTTATCCGCACCCCCGGGGATTGATGCGGACGATTTCCTGATGATCCTATCGATGCTAGCCGCCGCCATGCGCCATGAGCCGGTCGATAAGCGGCGAGAGAGAGGCGAACGTGCCCTAACCATGCTCAGTTCCAGCATATTTATATCTCAGCGGCCGAGCTGCTAACCGACCAAAAGGAAACACGAAATGCAAATGGTTCAATTATTCCAGTGGGGCTCAATTTTACTGTGGGCTCTCATCATTGTTTTGCTGCTTACGGTCTGGAAGGGAAATCGGCACTTCCTGTGGAGCATCCTTGCGATCACTCTTAACTTCACGTTAGAACCAATATACGATCAATACTTTGCGATTGCCTATTCAAAGGAGTTCATCCCGCTTCTGCCGCGGGTTGATCTGCCGCTCATGGTTCCGTTCGCCTATGGCACGCTCTACACAGTGCCGTTGCTGATTTCGCTGTGGTTCTTCGGTAAATTTCCCAAGGTGCCTGCATGGGCGAAGCTACTCGGTATGTGGGTTTTCATGTGGGCAACGAATATGGCTCAAGAAGGGATGACCACCAGCGGCGGGGCCTGGGACTACTATGGTTGGACGCCGGCCAGTTTCGGTTTGGGTAACCAGCCGTGGATTGTGCCTGTTGGTGTTGCGTTGAACCTACCGGCTTTTTACTTCAGCCATGTCTACGCCACCCGAGTTTCGGAGCGCTTGGGCACAGGGATGCAGAAGTTCCTGATGCATCTTGGTGTGTTTTTCGCCGCAACGCTCGTTGTGTGGATTGCCAATGTGCTCATTTTGGCACTCTATGGCGGGCCCCACTAATCCAGGCTAGCCTGTAAGCCACTACGGGCATGTATGTAGCGACATTAAATGCGAGCGCGTTGAAGTAAAAAAAGAGAACTAACGCGCAGGGCGTGGTGCCGCTGGCCATGGCGATTCAGAACACCGTGACACGGCGTTTGGTCAAACGTCACCACTGTCGTAGGTTTTCTCTAAGGAAACTCTGAACAACCGCTTGTAATTCGACGGTTATCCATAAACGGGCTGACTTTCACGAAAAACACAATGCAGACTCGAGAAACGCTCTGGATATCAGCGGACTTGCCCCCACCGGGGCTCCGCCTGGAGCGTTTTCGCCCATCATGGACGCACCTCGACTGGGATTCCGACTCATCGCCGACTACATATTCGGCAACAACCAGGGCTCCGATGCCGAGCAGAAGTCCAGGATTGCCATGACGGCACCCGTCACCGTCGAGCCGCAGTCGGCCAAGATCTCCATGACCGCGCCCGTGACAGTCGAGCCGCAGTCCGCTGACACCGACATGAAGGCAGCCAAGCGGTGGCGCATCCAGTTCGTGATGCCCAGTCAATACACGCTCGAAACCATCCCCAAGCCCAGCAACAGTGCCGTGAAACTGCGGCAAGTCCTAGGCAAACACTACGCGGTGCACCAGTACTCCGGCTTCAACACCCTGGCCCGAGTCCAGCAGAAAACCGATGAACTGCTGCAATGGGCTGCCAGCAAGTCGCTGACGATCACCGGCACCCCACAGCTGGCACGCTACAACCCACCCTGGACGCTGCCCATGTTCAGGCGCAACGAGATCATGGTGGAAATTGCTGCGCCTTGAGTGTGATCCACCAACCACCACGGCTTGCGCAGAATGCTGGACAGGTGCGCCGCCCTGTCCAGCAACACGGGGGGCGCCAAACAAAATGCGGCGGGGATGGCGAAGCCGCCCCCAGGAGGCAAGCGAAGCGCGCAGCACCGTCCACTGGGCACGCAAGCTGCAGGGTATGGGGCATATGGTGGCGACTGATGGCTCCGCAATCGCATCGTCACCATAGCAGCTTTGGCACATGCCGTCTGAAAGCAGCTGTTGACATGCTATGCATTGCACACGAAATTTCTGACAGGCTCCGGCAAAATGTACTCATGCACATTAAGAACTCTACGAAACATGGGCAAGGTCAATTTTTAAGTGAAGTTGCATCATGATTGGCTGGATCCAGCTTTCCCGACAGGCCGTTGCCCAAGCGGAACAAGCTTTGCACGGTGACGAGCGGGGCGTGAGAGATGAGATAGGCTTCCTGGTGCTGCACCAGGCGTTTGCCGATCACTTCTTTCCCGGCACCTCGGTGTTGCACACCCGGCTGAAGTACGCGCTCTTTGTGCCCTGGCTGATACAGGCATCCGGCGGGGATGAGAAGAAGCTCAATGACCTGGAACTGCGTTTGCAGATGCGTTTGGCGAAGGCCGATCCTGAAGGTGGGGGGGTCATTGGGGGCAGCTTGAAGAACAGGTTGCCCGCCCAGCCTGCTTCCACCATCTATTGGTCGTCGCTGGCCCGGTGGGAAATCCTGGCGCCTCAAGTGTCGGGAGCCTCTGGCCGCCGCGCTCTGTTGTCGAGGTTGGCGTTGGCACAGCGCAAGGGCAAAGAGCATCGGGGTGACGACGGAGATGTGGATATTGCAGCTGAGCGCTTCTTTGATCCAGACATGCCGGCATGTCCGGCATCGCTTCTGACCAGCGAGACGACACAGACATTCAAGTTACTCGACGACGAACGTGAATTCCTTCAGAGAAAGCTCAGTGAGGCGAAGACACCTGATGGGCAACACAGCTTGTTGGCTCGCATGGTGCAGCGGCGTGGTGAATGGAAGACGAATGAACTTGACGAGGGTCTGGGCGGGGAAAGCCTGAAGCGCTGTGCCTCTGAAGAAGATCAAGAGCGGCTTGCGATGGCTGTCAATGTCGCCAGCCTTGCAGGCATTGGGCGAGCCGTCTATGCAGCGCTGGTCGAAACACTTCGCGAGAATGACAGGCAACCGCCCGAAACCACGCATCGTGACCACTTGCTCAAATTCGTTGAAGAACACGCAGAGCAAGCACTGGCGGTGGATGTACAGGAGCTGAGCTCATCGGTGCCCAACTTGCACGTGAGTAAGGAGCTGATGACCGTTCTGGCAAGAACACAGGAATGGCTCAAGCATAGCCATGCCCCGCGCCTGAACGAAAAACTGGAGGAGGCCTACAGACGGGCCGAAGTGCGTCGCAAAGGCGTACTCGCCAGGTTGGCCACCAGCCAGGCTGGTGCCACGCGAAGGCGCGAGTGGACCCCACAGGGCCACGCTTTGGCTGAGCCTCTGCATTACCGCTGGCGCAATGTGAAGCGCATGCTGAGCGATCTGAGGGCCGGTGCATGAGCAAAGAGAACGATGACAAAAAGCCAGAGCACATGGCCCAGTTGGCGTGGCTGGACAGGCTGAGGCCGCCTCCGGGCTGGCGCACCGATCGGGCCGTGCTCTCAACCTACAGCGCCCATTTGTCTGTGGTCGCTGCCTCGTTACTGGCCTTAGAAGGGCAAGACGCAGACGATGACGCCTCGGCACCTGGCACCCGCGTTGGCTTAGGGCGCGCATTGAGCCGCTTGCGGGGGCGGGTGCATGTCATCGTTCAGGCAGGACGGGCGACGGCGGGAGCGTCGAAGCCATCACCCGTTGTGGCCCTGCTGGATCGCTTTCTGATTGAGTGTCCGTGGGATGAAAGCGCAGGTTCAGGTGGGCAATCCTGGCACGCCAAGTTTGCGCTGGTCAGGCAGGTGCCGGTGGATGCCGCGCATCAGCGTGGTGCCAGCCGTTGGGTGTTTTTGATGGGGAGCAGAAACCTCACCAAGGATGTGTCGTGGGATCTAGGGTTGCATCTTTGCGCTGAAGCAACCGATCAGGACATGCCAGCAGGTCACGAGCGCAAACCTGTTGCGGGCATCCCTTCCTTGCTGGAGGGCCTGGTCGCAGAACCATTTCTGAAAGATGCGTTAACGGCATGGGAAGCGCACCAGCCTGAATTGAGGTCGCGCCGATGGAGCATCCCCGCCGGCTTGGATGTCAAGAAGCTGGCCATGGGGCCCTTTGGCGAACCTGGTGCGGCGTTTCCTCGTATTCCGAAAGAGGCACGCAGGGTGATCTCCGTGGCGCCTTTCGTCGATGCCACGACTGCAGCCAAGATTGCCAAGTCGGGTGCCGACAAATGCGAGCGCGTTCTGGTGAGCACCGCAGCCCAGTTGGGCAATTTCAGCGAGAAAGACTGGAAAAAGCTGGAGGGACTGAACTGCCGCGTGCTGCCCGAGACCCGTTATGGCAACGAGCCAGATGGCGAGGAGGAAGAGCTAATCGGGTTGGATCAGGTCGGGCTGCACGCCAAGTTTCTGCTGGCCTCTCAAGGTCGTGAACACACGCTGTGGCTGGGCAGCCCTAACCTCACGCAGCGCGCGTGGGGGCGCAATGCCGAGTGTTACGCCCAGGTTGGCCTGACGCGGCGCCAGTCCGGCAAGGAAGTACTGGCCGGCATTGATGCATTCTTGTCAATGACTTCGCCGTATGAACAACCATCAATCGACGCGGTTGATGAAGAAACGGAACAGTCCAGCATCGAGGAATGCCGAACCCAGGTGGTGCAGGCGTTGAGCCACGCGTACCAGCTAGAGGAGCAGGGCCGCACGTTCTTGGAAGCATCCGCACTGGTGGATGTGGGATGGCCCAAAGACTTGCAGGCGAGTTGGGCACCACTGAGTGCGAAAGACATGCAGCCTTTGGTCCTCACACCTCACCGCTCCGAGTGGCGAGGCGTGCAAGCGCTGCACACACGCTCTAACTTGCTGCGTTTCACGCTGACCTTGGGTGATGAGAGCACCTCATGGGTGCAGAGCGTCACGTGGAACCCACCCTTGGGGGAAGACCGCGACTTTGAAGCCTTGCGCACCTACATGGGGCCCACACAGAGCCTGGCTTGGCTGGCTGACGTCTTGCAAGGCAAGCGCGTCTCTGAAGGTGGTGGTTCGTGGGAGGACGAGGATGACAAGCCTTCAGACCGGAAGCGCGCAAGAGGACGTTCATCGAAGACAGACCTGCCAACGATTGAGCAAATGCTTCGCTATTGGCTCAGTGGAAGCGGGAGTACTGAAGAAATCGAACACATTTTGACCGTCTGGCAGAGCCAAGGACACGTGAAACCGGCTGGGCAGAACACCAACCAAGAGGATATGGCACATCTACAGGCACTGAGCCGTGCATGGGCCGTGATCAAGAAGACTCCCAAGGTGACGGCACGATGAAGGCGAGAGATTTTCAGGCGAGAACGATCAAGGCGGCCTTGAAGTCCTTGACCGACAAAAGCGGCTCGCGCCGCTTCCTCGTGGCCGATGAAGTCGGGTTGGGCAAAACCGTGGTGGCCAGCGGCGTGATTCAGGGCATGCAAGCGTTGATCTCAAGTCGCCCCATCAAGGTGATGTACGTCTGTGCAAACTTGGTGATTGCCCGTCAAAACGTCAAAAGGCTGCTGGGCTTTTTGCCGGATGAGGCGCAGCGCAAACAAGCCTTGGCAGAGATTGATCGGCCGAGCTTGCTGGTGTCAGGAGAGCCGCCAAGTCACCCGAAGGTCCACGTTTACTCGTTGACGCCGAGAACCACGGTGCCATCGCTGAAAGGTCAGCGTATGGATGGCAAGTTGGAGGAGCGGGCCCTCGCGCTGGTTCTGGTGCAAGAAATGATGATGCACCGTAACCGTTGCCGGATCGATCACTACATCATGTTGGATGCCTTCAAGGGGACTGCAAAGAAGGACTCACTCAACGAGTGGGTGGAGCATCAGCACCTCAATATCACCCCTAAATATCAAGCCGATTTCGAAAAATCGTTGGCCGAACTGCTAGGAGGCGAACTTGTCAAATCCGTTAAAGCTCGGCTCAACAAGCCTGACCTGAACGCTGAGCTCGTTGGAGCTTGCCGTGTAGCTATGACCGAAGCCGCGCTGAAGTCCATCAACCCTGATTTGGTGATCTTCGATGAGTTCCAGCGTTTCAGGGATCTGCTTGATGACGGCGAGGGCAATGAAACGGACGATGAAAAGCACGCCGCAGTGGAGGAAACGGGCTACGACCGAAACCACGCCACAGCGTCCGTGCTGAAGGCGTTGCGCGGGCAAGGTCGCGGCAGCAATGGGCCGGCACTTTTACTGCTCTCCGCAACGCCCTATGGTCTGCCTGGGGGTGCTGTAAAAAGTACGGAGGGGAAAGAGTACCATCAGGATTTTTTCGACCTGCTCGGATTCCTGGCGTTAGACAAGAAGCGGCTGGGCGAAATCAAGAAGGCATACGGTGAGTTGCACACACTGCTGATGGACTGGGCTCCTGGCAAAACCAATGTGGTTGAGGCGGCAAAAAAATGTCGCATAGAGCTTCAAGAAATGCTCCAGCCGCTGATGGCACGGACGGAGCGAGTTTCGTCCAGCGATATTCTGCAATCGGAAGCCTTGGGATCGAATGCGCCATCTGTCTGCACCAATGAAGTGGCCCAAGAGATTCGAGCCGATGACCTGACACCGCTGGTGGACATGTGGGGCTCGTTCAAGGAAGATCACCAAGCGTGGGCCATACCATTGTGGCAGTCTGTCCCGTTGCCCATGCAAACCCTAGGTGCGCATTACTTGGCGTGGAAGAGCCGTCGCTCCGCGGAAGTGACGGTGCACCTGGATGAAGCGATCCGGCGAAAGTACGGTGGGCCCAAAGAATGGCCGCATCCCCGCTTGCGCGCGCTGATCGACGCGGTGTCGATGCCGGATCTTGCCTTGCCGTGGGTCGTACCATCCCTGCCATGGTGGCCGTTGGAAGGCCGGTGGGCCCGCTCAGGCTCGGACGATGGCAAGATCCAGGACAAGGTCCTTGTTTTCAGCCGTTTCAAAGCTGTGCCGTCGGCTCTATCGGGCTTGTTCAGTTACGACCTGGAGCGCAACTTATCGATCCAAGGTGACAAAAGACCTCTTTGGTACGAACTGGTCAACAAACGCAAGCGCCTCAGAGGCGATGAAGATCATCCGGGTATCTTGTGTGCTTTCCACCCTTCGCCCATTCTCGCGATGCTTGATCCACTGGCAGATACCTCTGAGCCTTTGAAAAGCATTCACCGCGCCAAGCAAGTCATTTGCTTGCAGTTGCGGGAATGGCTGAAAGAGCAAGACGTCGAAGTGGTGAATGAGCAGCGGCGAGAAAATTCGCGGCGTCGCTGGCGCGACTGGGAGCTCGTGGTTGCCATTGAGCAGTTGCAGGCCAAGGGCGTGGAGACCGCTTCTAAGGCAGCCTGGAAACGCTACTGCACATCACACGACCGTTCAAAGGAACTGTCGTCATTGATTGAGCGATGGTTTGATGAGCCCATACCACTCCATGGTGTCATGGATAAGGTGGAGTTGAACA
>JAGODZ010000174.1 GCA_017997975.1 Rhodoferax sp. | reverse complement strand
GGTAGCACTTCCTTGTCTGTGCGAGTTTGTATGGGTTCTGCTCAGGGTGTATCGATTACCCCCTTCAGACGCCATTGCCGCGATCCGCGCTCTACTGGCGGCTACCAACGTAGAAACGAATCGACCTTCGGTAGAGGCGGGCCTGTCAATGCTCGAAGCCGGTGGGGATTTCGCCGATGGTGTCATTGCCTACGAAGGAAATTGGCTTGGTGGTGACACCTTCGTTTCTTTCGACAAAAAAGCAGTTTCGCTTCTCACGGCACAAGGTCAATCTGCTCGCCTGCTGTGACCCTCTGGGCTGGGTACATCGGCCTATCAGCCATGAGGTTTCAGGCTCTGGCCCACGCCCTTCATGCGCCAAGCACTACCAAATCAATAGCAACTCAATAGCAAATCAGGTAATTGCTATTGAAAACGAGGCGGCTCAAGCCGCCAGTGCCGCCTCAATGTCGTCACCCAGGCTCTCGGGTTTGTCCGTGGGGGCGTAGCGTTTGAGCACGGTGCCGTCTTTGGCGACCAGAAATTTGGTGAAGTTCCATTTGATGGATTTGCTGCCCAGCAGGCCCGGTGCTTCAGCGGACAGCCATTGGTACAGCGGATGGGCACGGGCGCCGTTGACCTCAATCTTGGCCATCATCGGGAAGCTGACGCCGTAGTTGAGTTGGCAAAACTCGGCAATCTCGGCGTTATCGCCCGCGTCTTGTGCGCCAAACTGGTTGCAGGGAAAGCCCAGCACCACCAGTCCTTGTTTGCCATAGGTTTCATGCAAGGCTTCCAGCCCCGCAAACTGGGGCGTGAAGCCGCAGGCGCTGGCGGTGTTCACGATCAGCATGACCTTGCCCTTGAATTTACTCAAAGCCACGGACTTGCCGTTGATTTGAAGCGCCTCAAAGTCGTACACCGTGCTCATGGTCATTTCCCTTCGTTGTTCATGGTCGGTCAGTGTCGCACTGTGACGCTTGGATCAGCGTCGAGCAAAAGACAGCACCGCCAGCAGTGAGGCCAATAAGATCAAACTACCGCCGAACACGGTGCGGGCCGACAGTTCACCCGCCCCCAAAATGACAGCAGACACACTGGCAAACACCACCTCAGACAACAAGATGATGGAAGTCACGCCCGCACTCAGGCGCGGTGCCCCATATTGCAACGCCAGATTGCCCGCCAAAAACACCATGCAAACCAGCAGCGCCAGCCCGACCCACGAACCCAGCACGGGTGGTGGCGTGACCACGCCCAGACCCAAGCCGAGGGTAGCGGCGCTCAAGGACATGAGGGTGCCGCCCGCAAACATGGCCAGCATGCGCGAGGCTTGTGGGGTTTGGTTGAATTTGCGCAGCAAAATATTGGTCAGGGCAAAGCAAAAGCCGCCCATCAAGGCCAGCCAGTCGGCCATGCTTTGCGGCACGGGCCAAGCAGATTCAGGTGTTTTCAGCACCACCACCACTCCGGCCAAGGCCAGCGCCAAGCGCAACAGCGAGGCGGCTGTGGGTTTTTCGCCCAGCAAGGGCCAAGCCAGCATGACCACCCACGCGGGCATGAGGTAAAAAAGCAGCACCACGCGAACCACATCGCCCACGGTAACCGCCCAGTTGAAGCCCACATTGGTCAAACCAGAGGCCAGTAACAACCACCACAGCGCAGGATGCTTGACCAAGCCGCGCCACGCTTGCGGTCGCACGAAGGCCAAAACAATCAGGGCAAAAACGTAAATGAGGGCCGTGGTCCACAGGGGGTGCAAGCCTTGTGCTTGCAGCAGCCGAAACGGCCACCAAGCAACCCCATAAACAAAGGCATTCAGCAGCAGCGCCAAGGCCGCCAACACACTGACAGGCATCATCCGTGCAGATTGTCGTGGCGGGCGATTTTCATCAGGTGCTCAATCTCCGTGCGGTGAACGATGCAATTGCGGTCGTACCAGCGTTTGATCAGCCACATGAAGCCGGCAATGATCACCCCAAAGCCGGTGATGGCCGCAAACGTGGGCAGGCCCAAGCCGGTGGACAGGCTGTAGCCGGCACCCAGCAGCAGAATGCAGGCCTGCTCGTTAAAGTTTTGCACGGCAATGGAGCGCCCGGCACCCATCAGGTTGTGGCCCCGGTGCTGCAACAGCGCATTCATGGGCACCACCAGGAACCCACCCAAGGCACCCAGCAAGATGAGAAAGGGCGCGGCGACCCAAACGTTGGTAATGAAGATCAGCATGATGATCAACAGGCCCATCACAATGCCCAGCGTGATGACGCGGGGGCCGTCTTCGAGGCGCATCTTCAGGGACGCCACCACCGCGCCCACGGCCATGCCAATCGCCACCACGCCTTGCAGGGCCGAGGCCTGCGTCACCGTATAGCCCAGTGCCACCGAGGCCCAGGCCAGCACAATAAAACGCAAATTTCCCGCCACTCCCCAGATCAAGGTGGTCGCGGCCAAGGAAATTTGGCCGAGTTTGTCGCGCCACAGGCGCATGTTGCAGCGCCAAAAGTCAGGCAGCAAGGTGGTGAGTCGCTTGGGCATGCAGCGCATTTCCACGCCAGTCAGCGGAATGTGGGTGTTGAACCAAGCGGCGAGCAAGTAGATAAAGATGAGCACCGAAATAGCGGCCTCAGACGGGGTGTTGATGCCAGTGGAAATCAGCGGAAAATCAAACGACAGCAGCCAGCTTGACGCCATCGGGCCCACCAGTTGCCCCCCCAAAAGCACGCCCAGAATGATGGACGCAATGGTCAGTCCCTCGATCCAGCCGTTGGCCTTGACCAACTGAGAGGCCGGCAACAGCTCCGTGAGAATGCCGTATTTGGCGGGAGAGTAGGCTGCAGCACCCAAGCCCACAATGGCGTAGGCCATGAGCGGGTGGGAACCGAACAACATCATCAAACAGCCCCCCACCTTGATGAAATTACTCATCAGCATGACCTGCCCTTTGGGTTTGGAGTCTGCGTAAGCACCCACAAAAGGCGCCAAGATGACGTAAAACAAGGCAAACATAGGCACCAAAGCGGCCTGTTGCCACTCCGGCGAGTGGGTTCCCCGGAGCAATTGGACAGCGGCCACGAACAAGGCGTTGTCGGCCAGCGAGCTAAAAAACTGCGCCGACATGATGGTGTAAAAGCCGCGTTTCATTGTCTCAAGTCGCGCATCAGTTGCTCTGACACGGTGGGTGTTATTGTGATGCTCCAAACGGTAGAGGGTTATAGCACGCCGCCCAATGTCAAAATCCAGCGTCTTTTTCAATTCCTTACATGCGCCATGCCACGCCCCATCCTTGCCACCATCCATCCTGAAGGTCTTCGCCACAACTTGGAGCGCGCCCGCCGGGCCGTGCCAGATGCGCGTGTTTGGGCGGTCGTCAAGGCGAATGCCTACGGCCACGGCATTGAGCGGGTGTTTGAGGGGCTTCGCGGTGCCGACGGCTTTGCTCTGCTGGACTTGGAAGAGGCCCAGCGCGTGCGGGCACTGGGCTGGCGCGGCCCGATTCTGCTGCTGGAGGGCGTTTTTGAGCTGCGTGATTTGGAGCTGTGTTCACGCCTGGACCTGTGGCACACCGTGCACTGCGATGAACAAGTGGACATGCTCGCTACGCACAAAACCAATGTGCCGCACCGGGTGTTCCTCAAAATGAACTCGGGCATGAACCGGCTGGGTTTCACGCCCCAGCGTTACCGGTCGGCCTGGACACGCCTCAACGCCCTGCCCCAAGTGGATGAAATTTCGCTGATGACGCACTTTAGCGACGCCGATGGGCCGATCGGCGTGGCGGCCCAGATGGCGACCTTTGCCAGCATCACCCGTGACCTGCCCGGCGAGCGCACCGTGAGCAACAGTGCCGCCACCCTGCGCTTCCCCGTCAGCGCGGCGCAGGCCAGCACGCACCCGGACACCTTGGTCGCCTCCGACTGGATTCGTGCCGGCATTGCCGTCTATGGCAGCGCGCCCGACCACCCTGAGCACACCGCCGCGCACTGGGGTTTGCAGCCAGGCATGACCTTGAGCGCAAAAATCATAGCAACGCAAGACCTACAGGCGGGGGATAGCGTCGGTTATGGCTCCAACTTCACCGCCACCCAACCCATGCGCATTGGCGTGGCGGCCTGCGGTTATGCCGACGGCTACCCCCGTATTTGCCCCACCGACACGCCGGTGTTGGTGAACGGGGTGCGCACCCGCACGGTGGGCCGAGTCAGCATGGACATGATCACCGTGGACCTCGACCCCCTCGTTCAAGCTGGCGTGCCCGCCGGCTTTGGCAGTGAGGTGACTTTGTGGGGCCGCGCCGCGAACGGCACCGTGTTGTGCATCGACGAGGTGGCGGCTTGTGCCGGGACGGTCGGCTATGAACTGATGTGCGGCTTGGCCCAACGTGTGCCCGTGGTGGTGGCAGAGTGATGAAATACATTCCCATCACCATCGACTTGTTGGCCTTGAATCAGCCAATTCCCGTCGATGTGTGGGCGCCCGACGGGCGCTTGCTGCTTAAGCGCGGGCAAAGCATTGACTCTCCCGAGGACAAAGACCTGCTGCGCGTTCACCAAGCCAGCACCCACGAGGCCGACGCTAGGGCCTGGAAGCGCAGTCATGAGCGGGTGATTCGCCAGTTGCTGCGCGAGGGGGCCACCGTCGAAGTCATTGCAGCGTCTCGGCTGCCCGCTGTGATTGAGGAGATTGATTACGTGATCGGCAACGAGGTGCAAGGCGGTTGGCTGGACTTACAAGAGTTGCTGCGTGGCATGTTGTACCAAGGAGATGCCACGCTGAACGCACTGGAACGCTTAGAAGGCATTGAAAACCGTGCGCGAGAACTGCTGGCCAGCGACCCCGACGAATGCCTGTTCACGCTGTTTCAAGCCCTGCCCGATTTGTCACTGGGGTATTGCGCCACCCACGCCCTGCTTTGCGCTGTGGTGTGCGAGTTGACGGCTGAGAAGCTGGAGATGCCGCTGCCCAACCGAAAAGTGCTGTTCCGCTCCGCACTCATCATGAACATTGGCATGGCGCGCGACCAAGACAGCCTGGCCAGCCAAAGCACCCCGCCCAACGAGGCGCAGCGCAAATTAATCAAAGAGCATCCGCAACTGAGCTTAGACATCTTGCGCGCCTTTGGTTTGCTGGACGAAGACCAGCTGGACATTGTGCGTTGGCACCATGAACACGACGCCATGCCCGACCTCGTCAAGGATTCTTTGAGCCAACGCATTTTGTGCACGGCAGACAGCTTTGTGGCCAAGATGGCACCGCGCAAAACCCGCCAAGCGATCTCCCCGCTGGGGGCGGCCAAAGCCCTGTTTCTGAAAACCGCCGACGACGCCAAACGCCTCAGTTCGGCCATGACCACCGCCATCGGCTTTTACCCGCCCGGCACTTATGTGCAACTGGTGAACGGCGAAACCGCCGTGGCCATTGCGCGCGGCCTGCGCGCCAACACCCCGCAGGTGTTGACCATCATCAAGGCCGACGGCATGCCCGTGAGCAAATACATTCCGCGTGACACCGGTGACCCAGCCTTTGCCATTCAAGCGCCTATCAACGCCAAAAACATCAAGGTGAAAGTCAGCTTGGAGAAGGTCAGCAGAGAAATCAAAGCGCTGGGGGCGCGCAGGTTGTAGACCGTCCCACAGACAGGCGCCAAGATGGGGCGTCTTTCATTTTTTGGCAGGTCGCATGCTTGCCAAAAAATGCCCTTCACGGCAAGGCTGAAGACCCCAATGACCAGCCTCTGGAGGCCAAGCACCCCGCCATGAGGCTGCGACGGCCCTCCACCAAGGTGGCGCACAAGTCGTAGTCTCTGGCGAACACTTGGGAGCCTCGGTCACCAAAATGGTCCTGCCACGCCAATTGCGCGACCGAGTCCGGTAAATTCGCACAAGCGGTGACGCATAACGCTAAAAAACCGACGGTACCTGCTCTGAAGTAAGGGTTGTTTTTCATTTGGGGCCACCATGGAAGCGCAAGCATTCCAGTTTAACCAGCCTTGCACACGGTCCAACGTGAACGTGAATTTGAACCCTGGGAAGTCGCACCATCGAAGCTGCTCTTGTGGCATGGCGGCTTCTCAGAATTAACGACTGAGCGGAAACAAAACCCGAGGAAGGCGAACCGGAATGCCGATGGCACAGGCACGCGGCCACGTTCAGCCAGGGCGGCAATGCCCTCAGTCCCTTGATTCGACGGTTTTGGCAGCGATTTGGTGTACGTACACGTCGCGCTGGGGGTAAGGAATAGAGCAGCCGCCTTGTTCAAGCCCCTCTTTGCAACGTTGCACCAAGTCCAACTTGGTAGCCCACCAATCCGCGCGGGCCGTCCAAACGCGAAACATGATGTTCACCGAGTTGTCACCCAGGCTTTCCACCTTGATCAGCGGTTGCGGGTCTTGCAGCACGCGGGGTTCGTCGGCGACGATCTGGTTCAGAATAGCCAAGGCCGTATTGATGTCGTCCCCATAGGCAATGCCATACACCTCATCCAGTCGGCGAATGTCTTTGTCGGTGACAGACAGGTTGACGATGGTTTGGCCCCAAATTTGGGAGTTGGGCAGAAATACGGCGGGGCCGTCTGGCAAATGCCCTTTGCAAATGAAAAATCCCAGGGCATCAATGACGTACACCTCGCCGTTGAGCCGAACCGCATCCCCCACGTTGAAGGGGCGAAAAATCAGCAGCATCACTCCCGCCGCCACATTGCTCAACGTGCCCTGTAAGGCCAGACCAATGGCCAGACCCGCCGCCCCCAGCAAGGCAATCAAACTGGTGGTCTCCACACCAAAACGATTCAGAACCGCAATCAATGTGAACACCAACACGCCCACCCGCACCACTTTGCCAGGCAGCTCGTAAAACACCGGATCAACCTTGTCGGATTGGCGCACCGCCCGACCCACCAGCCGACTCAGCCAGCCTGCCATGACGTAGCCCACGATCAGCGTGATGATGGCACCCACCACGTTCATGCCATAGCCCATTAAATTAACGGTCAGGAGCCCTATTGTTGTTTCAAGTTGTTCATTCATAGGCGAACAATAGTAGTCACCGACGCCATGGCTTGCAAGCGGCTGCGCTTTGTCCTTACGGCAGTTACCGGCAAAAAGAAGACGTCTTTCGCCTTTTTAAATTTATGCATCAAATTGGCCTCTCACCCTTTCTGCGATTGCGCAAGCAGCTATTAAAAGCAGAGTAAATTTGGCGCAGCCACTTGCACGTGCACTCGCGCCACCAGACTCATCAGGGCGCGCAACGCACTGTCGGTGACGGCTTGGGCGCAGTGCAAAGCGAGCGGTG
>JAGODZ010000173.1 GCA_017997975.1 Rhodoferax sp. | reverse complement strand
ACGGTGCGGGAAAGAGCTCGCTCCTGAAACTCATCGCGGGAACGCTCCAGCCATCCACAGGCAAAGTCGAAAGGCACGGCAGAATCACAGCCATTCTGGAGCTGGGCGCGGGCTTTCACCCCGATTTCTCCGGGCGAGACAACTTGTATTTCGGTGCGAGCTTGATTGGCATTACTCCCAACGAAATGCGCGGCTTGGAACAAAGCATCATTGACTTCTCTGAGTTGGGAGAAGCAATAGATCGCCCCGTTAAAACGTATTCGTCGGGAATGACCGTACGCCTGGCCTTCGCGCTAGTGACCGCACTGGAGCCCGATGTACTGATCGTTGACGAGGCACTTGCCGTCGGGGACCAGCAATTTCAAAAGAAGTGCATCGAACGCATTGACGCCTTCCGCCGCAATGGCTGCACGATTCTTTTTTGCTCTCACAGCCTCTACCACGTGCGCCAACTCTGCAACAGAGTACTTTGGCTGGAGTCTGGCCGCCAAAAGGCATTTGGCGACACCGAACTCGTGCTCGCATCTTACGAAGCGGACATCAGGGCAAAAGAAGCCGCAGTCGCTGACGCAGCAGTGTCGTCCAATGCCTCGCAGGAATCAGCCCCGCCTCCTACGAAGCCCCCAAGCAATGGCGCAAAGCTGGTGTCGGTGAATGTTGAAAATCTGGGGGACGGTGAGCTGCCTTTGCTCGAATCTGCAGATCTGGCGATCGTGATGGAGGCGCAAATGCCGCCAGGCGAAACACCTCAGTTTGGAGTCATGATCGAGCAGTTGCATGGCACGGGTGTTACCTCGGCCGGCACACACTATGACAACGTCACAGCCACTCATCTTGGCAACGGTTTATGGCGAGCCCGGCTTCTGTTTCCCAAAATTCAGTTATTTTCCGGGCAATATACTGTCAGCGCTTACCTATTCGACTTTCAAGGGCTCGTGGTCTACGAAGAGTGGCTATATTGCATTAAATTTCAGCACA
This sequence comes from Rhodoferax sp., assembly GCA_017997975.1. Taxonomy (GTDB): domain Bacteria; phylum Pseudomonadota; class Gammaproteobacteria; order Burkholderiales; family Burkholderiaceae_C; genus Rhodoferax. The sequence goes on along the minus strand of JAGODZ010000173.1, from coordinate 6,292 downwards.
TTTTCGCAGGAAGCACCCCAGGAATTGTCCGTTTGGAACATTCTTGGAACTAAGTATTCGACTACCCATGCCCCCACTTCAAATCAAAGCCGCCTTCAAGGATTTGCTTGAACTGGTGTTGATACCTGGTTTGGCAGCAATACTGCCTTGGCGCATATGCTTCCGCGTTTTTCGGTCCATTTCCGGACGTTGGCAGTGGTTGTACCGTGAAGACTGTGAAACCGCCTTAAAACAAGCGCACTCCCGAGGCATTGCTCCTGACGATCAACAGGGCCTGTGGTTGGCGCGACGTCGCCTCACCACGTTGATTGACCATGCAGACCTGTACCTGGCAGCAACCAGATCGAATGCATGGATGAAGGAACATCTTCAAACCACAGGGGATTGGCCCAAGGCCCACGCTGCGGGTGTCCTGTGCATGTTTCATTGGGGAGCAGGCATGTGGGCTCTGCGCCATGCGCAAGCAAATGGCATGGAGGCCAATGCACTGGTGGCCCCTGTGAAAAAAGCCCATTACCCAGGTCGCCCCGTGGCTTATTGGTACGCCAGAGCTCGCACCGGCATGGTGACCCGGGTCTTAAAAAGGCAAACACTTGACGTAAGCATGACGTTGCGCCCTGCGTTGCGTGCTCTTTCGCAAAATGAGCAAGTCTTGGCGGCAATTGACGTGCCTTCGGATCAGGTCGCCGCAAGCATTCCATTGAAAATAGCGGGGATGCAGGCCTTGGTGCCCAGCGCATTACTGCGCGTAGCTGTAGAGCGAAACATACCTATTACGCTGTACAACACTGGATTCAGCTATGAAACAGGAAAAAGGCAGCTCACTATTCAGACATTTGCACCATTCAATTCCGTCGAATCAGCAGCTTCTGAACTATTTACTCATCTTGATGCACTGATTAAGCAAAACAGCGCAGCTTGGCACTTCTGGCACATTTCTGACCGGTTTTTCAGCACTCGGCCATAAATCTCGGAAAGGTAGATTCAAAAGCAAAGGGGCGAGGACATCCCCCTCACCCCTTTCGCTAAAAGTAAAGCGTTTTACATAAGAAGCCTGTGTCTGCGCACGCGGAAGGCGGCCCAGCCTCTTCAGGGATTTTTGTGAAACCACCACTTTCCTGCATCGGCGACCCAAATTTCAGTGGGTGTCGTCTTAATAGGATCCCTAAAGCCCCGAGCGTTGACTTGAGTCTCCAACTCGATAACCACTGAACAGCGGTCTGCTTCTGCACAGGTTACAGAGCCCACTTTTGCGGAAATCCATTTAGCACCACGTCCGAAGCGCTCCACATAGTTTTGCTCACTGGTCACCACACGCTCGGCGGGCGACAAATAAGTATAGGCCTTTGAAAATTCAAGCTTCAAAAGATGATCCCAACGCTCTTGAGCACGTTGGGCAACGATCTGTTCAGGCGAAGCTCCGGGAGTGCTAGCACAGCCCGATAAGACAGCCAAGGTAGCCAAACCCGTCACGACAAAAGCACGGCGAACATTGCGCATAGACAAACGATTCATGGGATAGGTATCTCCTGCGAAATTCAATCAATCTAGAATAAAAACCCTGTTATTGAGGGTCCACGCCACGCGTGGCACCGACCGGCGCGACAGGCATGGCATCGGTGCGCGATGCATTCACGCCTTTGATTTGTTGCAGCCCGCGCATCCGCTCACGCAGGTCTTCACTGACTTCACGGATGTCGACGTCTGTGCGAACCACTCGTGGCGTAATGATGACCAACAGCTCCGTCCGATTAGATTGTGATGCGTTGGTTCCAAACAGCTTGCCAAACACTGGCACATCTTGCAAAAAGGGAACTCCCGACTTTGAAGTAGTTGTGTTGTCTTTAATCAATCCTCCCAGCACGATGGATTCGCCAGAGCGTACCGCCACTTTGCTACTGATTTGTCTTTGCATAAATGTGGGCTGATTGTTGGCGCTAGAAGATCCCTCACCTACATCTGTCGTGATTTGATCAACCTGCATCGTGACCACATTTCCAGAATTCACGGAGGGGGTCACAACAAGGTTTACACCGGTGTCCTTGTACTGAACCGTACTGGTGGTGGGCACGCTCGCCGTGTCATAGGTGGTAGAGCTAGTCACGATAGGCACCTGATTCCCCACGTTGATGGTGGCGGTGTGGTTGTCCAGCACCATCAAGTTAGGGCTCGAAATTACTTTCATAAGCGACTTGCTTGCCAGCCCATTCAATACGGCCTTCAAGGTGCCTGCAGAGTTGCTCAGCTGATAAGTAAACCCTTTACCCAAGCCGCCCAACAACCCGCCATCCAAGCCGCTGATTTGACCCACGCCACGGTACCCGGAACGGGCATCGCCACTGAAGGCCCACTGCAGTCCATACTCCAAACCATCGCCCAAAGTCACTTCAATGATGGAGGCCTCAATCAACACTTGCGTCAGCGGCAAGTCCAATCGCTTGAGTGTGGTCTCGATTTTGCTGAATTCGCTGCGTGTGCTCCAAACCAAAACGGAGTTATTGAGTTCATCGGCCATCACTCGAATGCTGCCTAACGTTGCGGCAACTGGAGTTTGAGTGGCCGTGTTGGAAACATTGCCGTTGTTGCGAGAGATGCCGGTATTTGAGGTCGTGCCCAAACCACTGGAGGTGCCAAATGCACTGGTAGTGCGGGCACTGGACGTGCTCGAAAACGGATTGTTGCTGTTCGTCTGCCCGAAGGCGCCCGTGGTGCCGCCGGTCGCCGAGGTCAAACCGGGGGCGACCCCGGAATTGCTGCTGGAGGTTTGGCGCGAATCGCCAAAAATGCCACTCAATACCGAGGCCAAGTGACGCGCGTTGACGTTCTTCACCTGGTAAATGAACAGCTGCGGTTCCGATGAGCTGTCGTTGGGCTGATCCAAACGCTCGATCCAGCGTCGGGCCTCCTCCAAATATGCGGCCCTGGGAGTCACGACCAAGACGCTGTTGATGCGCTCGATAGGCATGATGCGCAACGCCCCGAAGAGCGGATTTCCCTCCGTCAAAGACGTATTGCCAGCCCCCCCCCCTGAAGCCCCCATCGCCTGCGTCCCCGCCGTTGCGGCTGCCGTTGTGTTGCCGGAGGCTGGAGCGCCCCCCCCACTGACCAGTCGCAGCGCCGTCTCGATTTCCTTAGTGGTGGCATGCTTTAACGGAAATACGCCGACAGACATGCCCTTGAGCAGATCCACGTCGAACGTTGCGACAAGGTCTAACCAAGCTTCTGCTTGGGTTCTGGTGCCGGAGAGAACCAGGAGGTTTCGCACCGTATCCACTCGGACCAAGCCCTCTGCGGGCATCAATGGCTTGAGGATGGCAGCCATCTCTGACGCCCCGATGTACTGCAAAGGAACGATGATGGCCCCATATCCAGGCGGCAAGGTTGCGCCAGAAGCTTGTCTTACCGCGCCACCAATCGCCTTCAGCGCATCGGGTCTACCGACATGGTAGGAGCCTCTAGCATCCCTTAAAAGCGCCAAACCATTCGCTTGGAGGGCGGTTTCCAACAAAAACAGCGCCTGATCGGGAGCAACCGGCGACTTGGTAGACAGCGTAATGCTGCCAGCCAATGGCGGATGCAGCACATAGTCTGCTTTCACCACATCGCCCAGTATCGTGCGCACCACCTCTGACACAGGAGCTTCTTCAAAATTGAAAGAAATGGCACTTCCGGTGCTTTGTGGCAATGGTTTCGCAGGCGCGATGACGCGATCATTTCCTTGCAAAATGCGAGGTGCCGCGCCAGGAGCCTCCACCCCTGGCGTATCGGGTTTGGCTTCAGATGGCTGCGCTACAGCCGTCTGGCAAAAGGCCAATGCAATAGCGGAAACGGTGGCAGCGTATCGGTATGAATTCATATCAGCTTAATGGTACAAATTTGCCTTGAAACAAACTTCAAGGTCCAAAGCGCCGCCCGCCCGACGGAGGGGGCGCTGCGGGGCTCGTGTTGACTGCAGGGGGTTTAGCGCCGGACTCCGGCGCTGAGGGCGGAACTTGGATCGGGGATGGCAACAACTCTGCTGGCAATGGAGCACCACCAGGCGCACTGCCCTTGAACAAAGCCCTGGTCAATTGCAAAGTGCGCGTCTGTCCACTCCGCTCAAACACCACGGCCTTGCCTTCGATCGACTTGAGCGTCCACCCATCTACCACCTCTTGGAGGCGGAAACGGCGGTTCTTCCCCGCTATGTTTATGACAACCCCGCCAACCCCATTGCCTTCGTAAACCCCCAAAATTTTGGCCGTACTGAGGTTGTCGACGGGTGCTTCTTCTGTTGCGCCACTTGGGGGTGGTGGAGGGGGCGGGCGGCGTCCCGGGACAAATAATGGACGGTCTGTCATGGCAACCACCCGCCCCATGTCGATGGCGTTTCGCGCTGGCAAGACGGGCACCGAACCCAAGTAGTCCACCGACACGGATTCGGGGGGTGTCCAATGCACATTGCGCAAACTACCGTCCGGCTTGAACCAAGCTCCCAAAAGTCCAAAAACCAAAACAACATTCAAAACGCAAAGCACAACCATTGCATAGCGCTTCATTTGCGAGCCCTCAACACCAACAGATTCAACTGGACAGCCATTCGCTGAACGCCCTTGAGAGGTACGCCTGAAGTTTGCACACTTAGGCTGTCCAACAGTACCGCTGGTTTTTGCTCGGACATGGCTGCGATCGCCAAATAAACCGCCAACAATTCGCCTTCTGCACGAACCGTCAATGGAATGCGCTCAAACTCCTTGTCATCCTTGCTGTCCTTGACAGGCATCACCTGGGAGCTGACAACAGTCAGTCCCGCTGAGCTGAGAACGCCACGCATTTTCTGCTGTACTTCGTTGCCGATCTGCACTGCATCTTGGGCAGATGGGTAAACATAAGCAAACACTTGCGCACCCGCCATGTCGCTTGCCTGCAAGAGGTTATCTTTGTTAGCTAGCAGCCCGGTCAAACGCGCATAACGCGGCGAAACCTCTGAAATTTTGCTGTCTGCCCATTGCTGCTTTGAATACAGATAACCCGCGATCAAAACCAATGGCACTAGGGCTAACAGCGCGGTCAATGCAATGACGGTCGCTTCGCGCCGATCAAACTGTGTTTTCATGGTGTCACTTGTTACTTTCCACCCGCTGGCTCAGTGGGTTTCACAGGCGCGCGGACATCGCCCCCCGAAGAGAACCGGCTTTTGGATGCCGGGGCCACTGAAGCGGAGGCAGCGCTGGCAGACGCCGTTTTGGCCGCTTCCGAAGCACCGCTCACTTCTTCAGCAGGACGGGAAACGCCAGAGGCCGCCGATGACGCCGGGAGCGCCAACTTCTCTTCGCGTGGCGAAGCCGAGCCTACAGCGGCCGAAAACGTTGCGGGGTCTAACTGAAATTCGATGCTGAAGTTCTCCAAAGCCGAGCCGGGATTGCGGACGGCCGGAACCGGCGCCCGCACGTCACGAAATCCAGTTTGAGCGCCAAGCGATTGCATCAGCGCTGCAGCATTGGCCGTGAGTCCAACGATGCGCACCTTCAAACCGGTCACATCTAGAGTGCCTAAGTACGTGTCATCGGGCAACGCTTTTGTCAATGCTTCTAATACCAACACACCATCAGGCCGTTCGGCAAGCACATTCTTGATCTGACCGATGCGATCAACAGCCTGCTGCATCGCCTCTCGTTGCGCGAGCAAAGCTCCGGCTCGCCCCTGTAAATCGGAATGGGCAATTGCAGCTTCAATGGCTCTCAACCTCGACTGCGCCACGGGCGTCACAACCGCTGCCATCACCAAAATACAAGCAAGACCGAGAAGACCATAACCTGTGCGTCGCCGCTTCACGCGATCTTGCTGACGCAAAGATTCGTTCCAGCCCGGCAGCACCACGGGCTTGCCCGGTGCAGCCATCGCCCAGACCTCATGGGCATTGAGACCCAGTTGAACTCGACGGGCTAGCAAGTAGGCGTCAACTTGCTGACGGGATGCCAGCACCATGTGGGCCAGAATGCTGCCCCCCTCTTGCACACTGGACGTATATCCCCACACGAGATCCTGCGCGGGAAACGGACTGAGGGTTTTCACGTCAAGGGCGATTGCTTGGCCCAATTGCTCTGGTGGCATGGCAGGTAATACCAGTTGGCGCACCAACAACAAATCAGCGGGGAGTTCTACCGCGTCAAAACGTGATGAGCCAACTCCCGGACGGAACGTCTGTCCGGCCATCCATACATCTTGTGTCCCATCCTCTTTCCACAGACGGACTGGCAAGTCCGGGTCAAGCCATCGCAGGATTGGCCACTGGTAAACATTGGCCCATGGC